>NZ_JBIMRA010000014.1:0-112759 GCF_043945515.1 Citrobacter freundii complex sp. 2024EL-00216
TGCTCAGGCCAAAGCGACGGCGCTGGATAAATGAGACTTACACCCGCTGGGTAAAAACACAACCCTGCGTATGTTGCAATAAACCAGCAGACGACCCCCACCACCTGATTGGCCACGGGCAGGGTGGTACAGCAACAAAAGCCCATGACCTCTTCGTGATCCCTCTGTGCAGAGAGTGCCACGACGAGTTACACGCCGATGTACCAGCATTCGAGCAGAAGCATGGTACGCAGCTTGAGCTGCTACTGCGTTTTATGGATCGGGCGCTGGCGATCGGCGTAATTGCGAAAGCTTAAGAAGTATGGAGACCGTATGAATCTGGACAATGTTTTAAAATTTTTTGCGCCTAAAGGAATGTACATATCAGATACCAGCAGAGCGACAACCAGTGAACAACTGACGGTGACTGATGTAATGGCTGCATTGGGGATGACTCAGGCCGATGCGGGGATCGGGCTGGCAATGTTTTTAGGTAAAGCTGGTATCAGCAGCCAGGACAGAGAGGCGTCAATAACCTGGCTAACTGAGTACGCGAAAGAGCATGCGCCCATGGCCATTCGCAAAGCATCAGGGAAAAAGTTTTCCCTCTGCATGCGTATCCTTGCCCGGTTTGCCTATAACGATTATTCCTCATCAGCAGCTGATAGCGTGGCATGCCCAAAATGTAGTGGTAAAGGGTTGATTACAACCACTAAAACTGTGATTAAAAGCCATTACACAATGCGATTGCCACAATGGGCAAAAGACCTGAGACAGTCACCATCTGACTTTGAGGTAAAGCGCGATGTAACTGACACTGATCAAACGTTATGTCCCCGCTGCCATGGCTCCGGAAAGTTAAGTAAGCGATGCCAGTGCGGCGGCACAGGTAAGAGGATTGACCGTAAAGCGACAGAACTGCAGGGCGTACCTGTTTACAAAGAATGTAAGCGCTGCGAAGGGCGGGGGTACAGCCGACCAAAATCATCGGTTGCCTATCGCGGTGTTTTTTCGGAGTTGCCCAGTCTGCCCGACCGAACGTGGCGTTATAGCTGGAAACCATTCTATGAAATGCTGGTGACCAAATGCTTCCAGGAGGAGAGTTATTCGAACTCTCAATTGAACAGAGTAACGAAAAGTGAAGATGTGATAAATATCGCGTAATTTAGCGTCATGATGTTTGCAATGTTGCCGTTTTTGTGTATATTTGACATTAACGATGGGCATTGTATGTTCAGAGTTAAGAAACCCGCCACCGAGCGGGTTTTTTGTTTCCGGCGATATGACAGGTAAATTCGCGAGAAGTATTGCGTTAGTTCCCCTGTCACATCGTCGATCTGCAAACCCCCACCAAAAGAAAACAAGGCCTCGCAACCAAGCGGGGCTTTTTCATATTCAGGGCTCACTGACGGACGGCTCACAACCCAATCTGACAGGCGCTTGCGCAGAGCCCGTTCTGATTCAGGCTCACGGGAATCATCCACGATACATATTGTTGATAAATCCAGCCCGTGAAGCCTGACCTTTTCATCACACACAGCGCCATCCGAAAAGTCGGAGGTGAGAGACCATGAAAATGCACAACGACCCTCACTCCTGGACGGAGTTAATTGAGTTACTTCATAGCTGGTGGCGCGGTGATACGCCAATGGGCGCAGTTCTTTTATCGGTAGCGATGGCTGTACTGCGGATTGCGTATGGCGGCGGCGGCTGGAAAAAGATGGTGTTGGAAGGTTTGATGTGTGGCGCCATGACGCTGACGGCTGTTTCCGCACTCGAGTATTTCAGCCTTCCGCAGTCTCTTTCCATCGCTATCGGTGGCGCGCTGGGTTTCGTTGGCGTTGAACAGGTACGAACTGTGGCAACGCGAGTATTTAACGTCAGGTTCGGAGGAAGCGATGCCAAATGATCCACGGTGGCTTACTGAGGCAAGAAAATATATTGGGCAACTGGAAATAAAAGGTCCGCGTCATAACCCGTTAATTATCCAGTTCTGGAAAGACATTAAGCGTGGAGGGATTAAGGATGATGAAACGCCGTGGTGTGCAGCCTATGTCGGATCCATGCTTGAAAGAGTTGGAATTAAATCAACCCGGTTCGAGTCTGCTAAATCCTACCTGTCCTGGGGCGTCGAACTTCAGGAGCCTGCTTACGGCTGCATTGTTGTATTCACACGAGACGGCGGCGGCCATGTCGGATTTGTGGTCGGACAGCAGCAAAATGGTGACCTGATGGTATTGGGTGGTAATCAGTCCGATGCCATCAATATCAGAGTCTTCTCGCGCACTCGGGTCAGTGGCTATCGCTGGCCGGTCAATGAGCCGAAGGATACGCGCCTGCTCCCGATCATGACTGGATCGCGTTCTGTGAGCGAAGCATGACGGCCTTTACTACAGCCTTTGAGCTGATGAAAGCGCACTGGCGTTGGTGGCTGACTATCGGTGCGCTGGTTATCTTCTCCTGGCTCTGGAACGAAAACACTCGCATTAGTGCCAGCCTGAACACGCTACAGGATGCGAACGACAGCAACCGCGCTGTAATGGATAACGTACTGAAAACCGTTGCCATCACCAATATGATTCTGGGAGCTAACCAGCATGCAAAAAACCAGATCGCACTGGAGTCACAGAGAACCCAGGAAGATATCAAAGTGGCTGTTGCGAATGATGATTGCGCTCATCGGGCTGTGCCTGCTGCAGTTGCTGACCGGTTGCGGCAATACGCGGACAGTGTACGTACCAGTGCCGCAGCAACCAGTTCCGTCCAACCTGACCGCTGAAACCCCGCAGCCATATATTCCAGACCCGCTAACCTACGGGGCCAGTCTGGATCTGAATGTGAGCCTGCTGTCGGCGCTGGGGCAGTGCAACATCGACAAGGCCGGCATCAGGGAAATTGAACAATCACGGGCTTCGCAATAGTGGGGCTTTTTAACAACTGAGGAATGAGCATGACAGTAGTTCTTACAGCTAAGCAGATTGAAGACCTGGCAGCCTTCGCAAAAGAAGATGGCCAGCCCCAATACACCATCACCACTGGGACAATCCCGGAATTCGAAGCGGATGATGGCGAGGTTATCCCTGAATACACAGGGCTGATCGCCTACTCAGAGTCACTTGAGCACGGTGTATTGCAACTCGACGATTAGCGGCATTACAGCAGGCATTCATTGAGTGTCTGCGATAATGCTATACGTTTTTGGGGAGTGAATATGCCACCGCGCACACCAAAGGCTTGCCGTGTTCGCGGCTGTCGCAACACCACAACAGACCCATCTGGCTACTGTGAAAATCACAAAGGTGAAGGCTGGAAGTCCTACAAGCCAGGTCAATCACGGCAGCAGCGAGGATACGGAACAAAGTGGGAAGTTATCCGGGAGCGGATACTTAAGCGCGACAAAGGGTTGTGTCAGAACCATCTACGGCAGGCGATAGTGAAGCAGGCGTCCTGCGTGGACCACATCAAGGCGAAGGCCCACGGCGGTACTGATGAAGACAGCAACCTTGAAAGCCTGTGCTGGTCGTGTCACGCCGCTAAGACCGCGCGTGAGCGGCTCAAGTGAGAATTAATGTCATCATCAGCCAGGGTAGGGGGAGGTCAAATCTCTGCGACCGCGCGCCTTCCGGACTGCCCGCCTCCTCGTATTTTTATACCCGCGAAAAATGAAATTTAACCAGGAGTGTCGCTTATGGCTGGAACGGCGGGGCGTTCCGGGCGTCGCCCCAAGCCAACGGCGCGCAAGGAGCTGGCAGGGAACCCCGGCAAACGAGCTCTGAATAAAGAGGAACCTGTATTCACACCGATTAAAGGTGTGGCACCACCTGACTGGTTTTCTGAGGATGACGGTCTGCCAATGGCGGCCGTCATGTGGGAACTGACCACGAAAGAATTATGTGGACAGGGGCTACTCTGTGTTACCGATCTTGCCGTACTTGAGCGCTGGTGTGTTGCCTACGAGTTCTGGCGCAGGGCGGTTAAAAATATCGCCAGAGATGGGCTTTCTATCACTGGTGCTATGGGAGGGAAGATAAAAAACCCTGAGCTAACCGCAAAGAAAGAGCAGGAATCGGAGATGAGCTCTACCGGCTCCATGCTTGGCCTTGACCCCAGCAGCCGGCAGCGCTTGATCGGCCTTGCCGGACAGAAGAAAACCTCTAACCCATTCCTGAAGATGATCAACTCATGAGCCGGAAATCGTACCCCAACGTAAACGCCGCGAATCAATACGCCCGCAACGTTGTGCGGGGGAAAATCCCGGCGTGCCAGTTTGTCATTCAGGCCTGCCAGCGTCATATCGATGACATGGCGGCTGAAAAGAGTAAGAAATTTCGTTACCGTTTCGATAAAGACATGGCAGAAAAGGCTGCGAAATTTATCCAGTTATTGCCACATACAAAAGGAGAGTGGGCATTCAAGCGGATGCCGATAACCCTGGAGGCATGGCAATTGTTTATTGTGTGCTGCGCCTTTGGCTGGGTCCAGAAAGGCTCGAAGCTTCGTCGCTTTCGCGAGGTTTACACTGAGATACCGCGTAAAAACGGGAAATCAGCTATTTCGGCGGGTGTGGCACTGTACTGTTTTACCTGTGATAACGAGTTTGGCGCTGAAGTATATTCCGGGGCCACAACTGAAAAGCAGGCGTGGGAAGTATTCAGACCCGCTCGCCTGATGTGTAAGCGTACACCGCTGCTGGTGGAAGCGTTCGGGATCGAGGTTAATGCGTCCAACCTGAACCGGCCAGAGGATGGCGCCCGTTTTGAACCGCTGATTGGTAACCCTGGGGACGGCGCTTCACCGCACTGTGCGATTGTTGACGAGTATCACGAACACCCAACAGATTCGCTCTACACCACAATGCTGACTGGTATGGGGGCGCGGCGACAACCGCTGATGTGGGCGATCACCACAGCAGGTTACAACATCGAAGGTCCATGCTACGACAAACGACGTGAAGTGATTGAAATGCTAAACGGCACGGTACCCAACGACGAGTTGTTTGGCGTGATCTATACGGTTGATGAAGGTGACGACTGGACTGATCCAAAGGTGCTTGAGAAAGCCAACCCGAATATGGGTGTCTCAGTCTACCGCGACTTTCTGTTAAGCCAGCAACAGCGTGCTATCAATAATGCTCGCCAGGCTGGCGTGTTCAAAACCAAGCATCTCAATATCTGGGTTGCTGCCCGAGCAGCTTTCTTCAACCTGGTATCCTGGCAGAACTGCGAAGATAAAACCCTGACCTTGGAAATGTTCGAAGGTCAACCATGTGTTCTGGCTTTTGACCTGGCGCGCAAGCTGGATATGAACAGTATGGCGCGGTTGTTCACCAGGGAAATTGACGGCAAGACACATTACTACAGCGTTGCTCCCCGCTTCTGGGTTCCCTACGACACAGTATTCAGTGTTGAAAAGAACGAAGATCGTCGTACTGCGGAGCGATTTCAGAAATGGGTTGAAATGGAACTGCTTACAGTTACTGATGGCGCTGAAGTTGATTACCGCTACATCCTTGAAGAGGCCAAAGCGGCAAACAAACTCAACCCGGTCAGTGAGTCACCGATTGACCCATTCGGCGCGACGGGGCTTTCACATGATCTGGCTGATGAAAGTCTTAATCCGATCACTATCGTTCAGAACTACACCAATATGTCAGACCCAATGAAAGAGCTGGAAGCAGCCATTGAGTCTGGGCGTTTTCATCACGACGGAAACCCGATAATGAGCTGGTGTATCAGCAATGTGGTGGGGAAATATCTGCCGGGGAATGATGATGTTGTGAAGCCTATCAAGGAGCAGAACGAAAATAAAATCGACGGCGCGGTGGCGCTGATAATGGCGATCGGACGGGCAATGCTTAAAGAGCCTGGCGATTTCCTCTCATCTCTTGATCCGGACGATGATCTCTTAATTCTATGAAATCACTTATTGCTGATGTTATCGGTATGGCCGGTTTCGGCCTGCTCACGTCTGGGTTTTACCTGCAGTTTGGTCTGGCCCCGGCTCTCATGTTCTCCGGCGGACTCCTGCTGGTCGGCGCCCTGGCTATAGCCAGAAGGGGGACGCGTGCTGCTTGATGCTATGTTCAGAAGTGAGTCACTGGAAAATCCTTCCACCCCGATTACCGGGGATGCTGTTGATACTGATGGGTTGTTCCGGGCAGATGTTTATGTCAGTCCTGAGACTGCGATGAAACTGGCGGCGGTGTATGCCTGTATCTATGTATTGTCTTCCAACCTTGCCCAGATGCCACTGCATGTTATGCGTAAGCACAATGGTAAGGTTGAACCTGCACGGGATCACCCTGCGTTTTATCTGGTTCATGATGAGCCAAACACCTGGCAGACCAGTTACAAATGGCGCGAGCTGAAGCAACGCCACATCCTCGGCTGGGGGAATGGGTACACCTGGGTGAAACGCAACCGCCGCGGCGAAGTAACTGCACTGGATTGCTGCATGCCATGGGAAACGACCCTGATTAATACCGGTGGTCGTTACACTTATGGGGTTTACAACGAAGAGGGCGCTTTCGCCATCAGCCCTGACGATATGGTTCACATACGCGCGCTGGGTAATAACCAGAAAATGGGGCTTAGTCCAGTGATGCAGCATGCTGAAACAATCGGTATGGGTATGAGCGGTCAGAAGTATACGGAGAGCTTCTTTAGTGGGAATGCAAGGCCTGCTGGCATCGTCACGGTGAAGGGGGAAATTAAAAACGAAGGATGGGAACGGCTCAAAAAGGTTTGGCAAAAAGCCGCGCTGGCGCTACGGAGCCAGGAAAACAAAACCATGCTGCTGCCTGCGGATCTGGATTACAGGGCATTGACTGTATCGCCAATTGACGCGCAGATCATCGACATGTCCAAGCTAAATCGCTCAATGATAGCCGGGATTTTCAACGTACCGGCACACATGATTAACGACCTCGAAAAAGCCACCTTCAGCAACATAACACAACAGGCCATTCAGTTTGTTCGTTACTCAATGATGCCCTGGGTGACGAACTGGGAGCAGGAGCTTAACCGTCGGCTATTTACACGGGCAGAACTGGCAGCAGGTTATTACGTTCGCTTTAATCTTACTGGGTTGTTGCGCGGTACACCGCAGGAGCGCGCGCAGTTCTATCACTTCGCGATCACCGATGGCTGGATGAGCCGCAATGAAGCCCGTGCTTTTGAAGATATGAACCCGGTCGATGGGCTGGACGAAATGCTTGTCAGCGTTAATGCCGCCAACCCTGCAGACGATTTCAAGAAAAACAAAACCAAAACCGAAGAGGATAAAACCGATGAGTGATCGCGAAACTCGCTGTTACAGCGGTGAGGTCCGTGCCGAGCAGCAGGGCGAGCAGCCCACGCGAATTATCGGTTACGGCTCGGTGTTTAACAGTCGCTCAGAACCCCTCTGGGGGTTTCGCGAAATTATCAAACCAGGCGCTTTCGATGACGTGCTTGGCGACGATATCCGGGGGTTATTTAACCATGACCCGAACTTTATTCTGGGGCGTAGTTCGTCAGGAACGTTAAACGTAAACGTCGATGATAAAGGCCTGCGCTATGACATCGCGGCACCGGATACTCAGACCATTCGCGATCTGGTGCTGGCTCCGATGATGCGCGGTGATATCAATCAGTCGTCTTTTGCATTCCGGGTCGCCCACGATGGTGAGAACTGGTATCAGGACGATGAGGGGATAGTCATTCGCGAAATTAACCGTTTTTCTCGCCTCTTTGATGTCAGTCCGGTGACTTATCCGGCTTATCAGGAGGCTGATTCCGGCATCCGATCCATGAAAGCCTGGCAGGAAGCGCGCGACAGCGGCGCGCTGGCGCAAGCTATTAATCAACGAATGGCGCGCGAGCGCCTGCTGACCCTTCTTAACGCGTAAGGAAAAACCATGAAATTGCACGAACTGAAGCAAAAACGTAACACTATCGCCACTGATATGCGTGCTCTGCACGATAAAATCGGCGATGCAACCTGGACAGATGAGCAGCGCACTCAGTGGAACGCTGCAAAATCTGAGCTGGATTCGCTTGATGAGCGTATTTCCCGTGAAGAAGAACTGCGCCGTCACGATCAGAATGTAATTGATGAGCAGGAGCCGGAACAGCGCCAGCGTCAGAAAAACCCGGAGACCCAGGCTGATGAACGCCGTGCCGCTGCTTTTGATCGTCTTCTTCGCCACGGCTTTAGTGAGTTAACTGCCGAAGAGCGTCAGGCCGTTAAAGAGCTGCGTGCTCAGGGAACTACACCTGATGATAAAGGTGGCTATACCGTCCCAACTCAGATGCGTAATACCATCATTGATTCAATGAAAGCCTACGGCGGGATCGTGAGCGTTGCGCAAATTCTTAATACCTCAAACGGTCAGGATATTACCTGGTCAACTTCTGACGGTACTGCTGAAGAAGGCGAACTGCTTGCAGAAAACAGTGCAGCCAGTGAAGGTGATGTGACGTTCGGTACCGCGATCCTGGGTGCTAAGAAGTTGTCATCTAAAATTATCCGCGTATCTAACGAACTGTTGCAGGACAGCGGCGTAGATATCGAATCATACCTTGCGGGGCGCATTGCACAACGTATTGGCCGCGGCGAAGCTAAATATCTGGTTCAGGGCACGGGGGCTGGCACACCGCTGCAGCCAAAAGGGCTGGCGGCTTCAGTAACCGGGACTGTTTCTGCGGCGGCGGCCGCAGCATTCACCTGGCAGGAAATGAATAGCCTGAAACACGCGATTGATCCGGCATATCGCGGTGGTCCAAAATTTCGTTGGGCATTTAATGACGGAACGCTTCAGGTAATCGAAGAAATGGTGGATGATCAGAAGCGCCCACTGTGGCTCCCGGATGTTGTTGGTGGCTCTCCGGCAACCGTTCTGGGCATTCCCTATGTAATTGATCAGGCAATTGATGCCGCTGCAGCGAGTAAGAAATTTATTTTCCTGGGTGATTTCAATCGCTTCATTGTTCGCCGCGTTTCCTACATGACCCTGAAGCGTCTGGTAGAGCGTTATGCGGAGTATGATCAGACCGCATTCCTTGCTTTCCACCGCTTCGATTGCGTGCTGGAAGATACCGCGGCCATCAAAGCGCTGGTGGGTAAAGCACCGTAATCAATATTTCTGCTGTCTCCTGATGCCGCGTTAGCGGTTTTTTTGTGCCCGTCCTCAGGCGGGCATAGGGATATTTATGCTGCTGACTCTGAGCGAAATTAAGATCCAGCTGCGGCTGGAGGACGACTACACCGACGAGGATGAACTGCTGAAGTTGATCGGTAGTGCGGTACAGACCAGGACGGAGAGTTTTCTCAACCGAACCCTCTATGACAAAAATACCGGCGTTCCAGATAACGATCCTGACGGGTTGGTTCTTACTGAGGATATTCGGCTGGGGATGCTGCTTTTAGCTACTCATTTTTATGAGAACCGCTCATCTGTATCTGAAGTGGAAAAAACGGAAATGCCCCAGTCTTTCAACTGGCTCGTCGGCCCTTATCGGTTCATCCCATTATGAAACTGAGACAGGCGCAAACAAGTGCGACATACCTGCTGCCCGATCCTGGTGAGCTTGATAAACGGGTGATACTCAGAAAACGGGTTGATGTCCCTTCTGCTGATTTTGGTACCGAATCTGAATATCCGGTGGTATTTCCGGTCTGGGTTAAGGTAATCCAGACCAGCGCGACGACATACCAGGAAACGGCTCAGACCGATAACGTGATCACGCATTACATCACCATTCGCTGGCGCCGCGGAATTACCAGCGATTTTGAAGTGGCGAAGGGGGATGAGGTGTACCGCGTGAAACGTGTTCGTGATCTAAACAGTAAACGGCGGTTTCTGCTTCTTGAGTGCACCGAACTGGGTTCATTTACAGAAAATACCGGGGGGAATTCCAATGGCGGAACCCTTTTTACACGTTGATTTTCAGCAGCCGAACGAAATGCGATTCAACCGCGCGCGTGTCCGGCGGGCATTTGTCACCATTGGCCAGCGACATATGCGTGATGCACGTCGACTGGTAATGCGCCGCGGACGTTCTGAGCCGGGGGAAAACCCCGGATATCAGACAGGACGCCTGGCAAAATCAATTGGCTATATGGTGCCAAAAGCAAGTGGGCGGCGACCGGGGTTTATGGCACGTATTGCACCGAACCAGAAGAACGGGCAGGGGAACCGGCTCATAACCGGCGATTTTTACCCGGCATTTCTGTTCTACGGTGTGCGAGGTGGTGCAAAACGTCGGCGCAGTCATCACCGTGGCGCTTCTGGTGGTAGCGGCTGGCGGCTGGCACCGCGTAATAATTTTATGGTTGAGACACTCAACAAAAACAGCCCGTGGACGCGTTACTTCCTGGCGCGTGAACTGCGGCTATCACTCAAACCGGAGAGGCGACGCTGATGAAACTGGCCCCGATTATTGCAGCACTTCGGGCGCGTTGCCCGGAGTTCCAGAATCGTGTAGCAGGTGCTGCGCAGTTTAAGGACTTGCCGGAAGTCGGAAAGATGAAACTGCCGGCGGCATATGTTGTTCCCGGCGATGATTCTCCAGGGGAACAGAAGAGCCAGACGGACTACTGGCAGGATTTAACCGAAGGGTTTTCAGTCATTGTGTTTGCCAGCAATGGCCGGGATGAGCGCGGTCAGTTTGCCTCATATGATGTTGTTCACGATGTGCGACAGTCACTGTTCAAGGCGATCCTGGGCTGGAATCCTGAAGAGTGCGGAAACCCTATCACCTATGCAGGTGGTACGTTGCTTGATGTGAACCGGCATGAACTGAGCTACCAGTTCGATTTTACTGTTGAGAATGAACTGACTGAGGATGACACCCGTCAGCAGGATGAACTGAGCAGTCTGGATGATTTTAAAACGCTGGCGATTGATGTTGATTTTATCGATCCGGGACATGGCCCCGACGGGAAGCCCGAGCATCACACAGAGATAACTCTCCCCTCCTGAGGAAAACCATGTTTGTAAAACCCCAAAAAGGGCGGTCAGTACATGACCCTGCCCGAGGCGACCTTTTGCCTGTTGAAGGGCGAAATGTTGAAGAAAGCAGCTACTGGCTGCGTCGGGAAGCCGCTGGCGATATCAGGCGCGTGAACAAAGTTAAACAAAAAAAGGTGGAAACCAATGACCGTTAGTTTCAGCACTATCCCGGCAAATACGCTGGTGCCACTGTTTTATGCTGAGATGGATAATTCGGCGGCGAATACAAGTCAGGAGTCAGCGCCATCATTGCTGCTGGGCCATGCGAATACAGGTGCGTCAATTCAGCCTGATTCACTGGTGCTGATGCCGTCCGCTGATTACGCAAAGCAAATTTGTGGTCCCGGTAGTCAGCTTGCACGCATGGTTGCTGCGTATCGCAAAACCGATCCTTTTGGTGAGCTTTACATCATTGCTGTCCCTGAGCCAGCGGCAGGAGTGGCGGCCACGTATACCCTGACCGTAACTGGCGCAGCAACTGAGAGCGGCACGGTGAATGTTTATGTCGGGCGTACTCGTATTCAGGCAGCAGTTGTAAGCGGTGATGATGTTGAGGCTGTGGCATCGAGCATTAAAGATGCAATCAATGCTGATCCGACATTGCCGGTTATCGCTTCGTCTTCCGCTGGCGTGGTCACTCTGACAGCGCGCCACAAAGGTCTGAGTGGGAATGAAATCCCCGTGGTTCTGAATTATTACGGTTATGGTGGAGGGGAAGTTTTGCCCGCAGGCTTAGCTGTAGCCGTTGCCGCTGGTACTGCCGGAACAGGTGCCCCGGTACTCAACGGTGCTATTGCCGCCATGGCCGATGAGCCGTTTGATTATATTGGTCATCCGTTCAGCGATTTGGCCTCGGTAAACGCGTTTGTCAGCGAAATGAACGATACCAGCGGTCGCTGGAGCTACGCGCGCCAGCTTTATGGCCACGTTTATACTGCAAAACTCGGAACGCTTTCAGATCTGGTTGCCGCAGGCGATCAGCTTAACCAGCAGCACATCACCGTGGCGGGGTACGAAAAAGAAACTCAGACCCCGGCAGATGAACTGGTAGCCAGTCGTACCGCGCGCAACGCGGTATTTATCCGCAATGATCCGGCCCGTCCGACACAAACTGGCGAACTGGTGGACATGCTGCCAGCGCCAAAAGGGAAGCGCTTCACGATGACCGAGCAGCAGTCTCTGCTGTCACATGGGATTGCAACGTCATACGTCGAAAGCGGCACGCTGCGCATTCAGCGCGACGTTACAACGTACAAGAAAAACGCCTATGGTGTTGCAGACAACAGCTATCTCGACAGCGAGACGCTGCATACCAGCGCTTATGTCTTGCGCAGGCTGAAATCGGTTATCACCAGTAAATATGGGCGCCATAAGCTGGCGAACGACGGTACCCGCTTCGGTCCTGGTCAGGCGATTGTTACCCCGGCAGTTATCAAAGGGGAACTGCTGGCGACTTACCGCCAGATGGAGCGCGCCGGGATCGTAGAAAATTACGACCTGTTCAAGCAATACCTGAAGGTTGAACGTGACGCGACAAACCCAAACCGTATCAACACCCTGTTCCCGCCTGACTACGTTAACCAGCTGCGAGTATTTGCGGTCGTTAACCAGTTCCGCCTTCAGTATCAAGAGGAGTCCGCATAATGCCGCGCATTGCAGGTACTTGTTATTTCAAAATTGATGGTCAGCAATTATCCATGACCGGCGGTATTGAGGTACCGATGAATACTAAGGTCAATGATGATGTTATTGGCCTTGATGGCTCGGTGGATCGTAAAGAAACGCACCGCGCACCGTATATCAAAGGCACCTTCAAAGTGCCGAAAGATTTTCCGGTCAGCAAAGTAACGACTTCAGACCAGATGACCATTACAGCAGAACTGGCAAATGGTCAGGTTTATGTCTTGTCGTCTGCCTGGCTACACGGTGAGGCAAACCACAACGCCGAAGAAGGTACGGCTGATCTTGAATTCCACGGTGAAGAAGGGGATTACCAGTAATGAAAGAACTTGAACTAAACCATCCAGTAACTGCGCATGGTGAAACAATCAGTGTCCTGGAATTTAACGAACCGACTGGTAAAGACGTTCGTGAGCTTGGTTATCCGTACCAGATGAACCAGGATGAATCCATCAAACTGCAGGCGCATATTATCGCGAAGTACATTGTTCGGCTGGCAAATGTACCGCTGAGTACGGTTGATCAAATGAAGCCTGGCGATCTAAATAGTGCAGGCTGGTTGGTTGCAGGTTTTTTCCTCCAGGCCTGACTGCTGATTATCTCACTAATTGCTTTTTTGACTGCGCCAGTTACTGGCGCATTAATCCATTTGAATTGCTGAAAATGCCAATCAGTGAGATTCCGCTGCTGGTCAGTCAGGCAAACAGGATAGAGCAGGAGAAGAAAGGCAATGGCTGAATTTGAGCTTAAGGCTCTGATTACTGGCGTAGATAAGCTATCTCCAGCACTTTCACGGATGCAGAAAAACATCCGTGGTTTCAAGCGCCAGGCAGAGGAAGCTTCAAAGGGGGGATTAGCGCTGGCTGGTGGTTTGGCTGCTGGATTGACTGTATCGCTGAAAGCCTATGCGGATCAGGAGAATGCGGCTACAGGGCTGAAGGTCGCGATGATGCAGGCGAACGGAGAAGTCGGCAATAGTTTTGAAAAAATAAACAAACTGGCTGTTGGGCTTGGGAATCAGTTACCTGGCACGACTGCTGATTTTCAGAACATGATGCAGATGCTTGTTCGCCAGGGTATTCCGGCAGAAAACATTCTGGGTGGGGTAGGTAAAGCGACTGCCTACCTTGCTGTACAGCTTAAAAAAACACCTGAAGCAGCGGCAGAATTCGCCGCAAAAATGCAGGACGCAACTGGGACCGCATCAGATGACATGATGGGGCTGTTTGATACCATCCAGAAAGCGTTTTACCTTGGTGTCGACGACACCAACATGTTGTCGTTTTTCACCAAAACCAGCTCAGTTCTGAAGATGGTTAATAAGGACGGATTGAAAGCCGCTCAGGGACTTGCTCCGATCAGCGTCATGATGGACCAGATGGGGATGCAAGGTGAGTCAGCCGGTAACGCCCTTCGCAAAGTTATCCAGTCCGGTTTAGATATCAAGAAAGTCAATAGCGTCAATAAAGTCCTGCAACGTCAAAAGCTCGGCGTGAATCTTGATTTTACCGATGGTAAAGGCAGCTTCGGCGGTATTGATAAAATGTTTATGCAGTTATCGAAACTCAGAAAATTAACTGATGTGAAGCGAACGGGAGTGTTAAAAGCTCTGTTTGGTGATGATGCGGAAACACTCCAAGTAGTTAACGCCCTTATAGATAAGGGAAAAGACGGCTATGACCAAGTTCAACAGAAAATGAACCAGCAGGCCAGCCTTAATAAGCGCGTCGAAGCCCAACTTGGAACCCTAGCTAACCTCTGGGAAGCGATGACCGGTACAGCAACTAATGGCCTCGCGGCCATTGGAAGCGCCTTCTCAGGTGACATAAAAAATCTGACGGTCTGGCTTGGTGATTTAGGTGAAAAATTCACAACTTTTGCAGACCAGAATCCTCGAGTTATTCGTAGCGTGGCTGGTCTTGCTGCTGGTCTTGCTGTGCTTAAGTTGGGAATTATGGGTGTTGGTCAGGCGATTACTCTCGCCAGTAGACTGGCGGCGATGACGCCTCTTGGTATGATCCTTACCGGGATCGCGCTGGCAGCGGGCTTAATTATTTCTAATTGGGATGTTGTTGGACCATACTTCAAATCCTTTTGGGAGACTATCTCACCTTATTTCGAAATGGGATGGGAGTTACTTAAAACAGTGTTCGGATGGACCCCATTAGGACTCGTTATTAACAACTGGGGTCCAGTCGTTCAGTGGTTTCAGGATATGTGGGCAAAATTGAAACCTATAATTGAATGGTTCTCTGATGGCGCGAGCGATACGGTTGCAGCTGCGAATGCAGCTCAATGGGGGGCCGGTGGTTATGGTGCTTATGGTTCCGGAGTGGCAAGCACAGGATATAACCCTTACCAGATAAAACAAGGGGGAAATACTAAACCTCAGGCCGCCGTTACCGTTCAGTTTGAGAACGCACCACAGGGAATGAAAGTTACTGGTACACATGCTTCCGGTATAGATGTAAATCATGATGTGGGCTATACCCGCATTGGGCGTACTGGAATGGGCGGGTAATGTTTGAGTATTTTGGTATATGCTAACTTCCAGATGCCAATGGGAGGAAAGGATGAAAAAGGTACTATTAATTACTGGGATTCTCGGTGGTTTTACTTCAAGTGCCGTGTCAGCGCTAAATAATGAGCAAAGTCATTACATAGCAGAGTTCAATAAGCTTGTTGCTAATAATGGCAAGGACAGTGAAAACAAACCGGTTACTTCTACGTTATTTTTACATTGTGATGAGATCAAGCAGAAGCTAACTATTGATGGTACTTCAGGGAAAGTTATAACTGAAGTTAATGGCGTTAAATATAGTGCCATTATGAGTAACCCATCTTTCCCTGATGGTATGGTTTTACCTGACGATGTGAGCGATGCTGATGGTTGGGACTATTATTTTCAGAGTGCAAGCGGATATTTGACAATACTCACTAAAAATAATGGCAGTGTCAGAATGAGAGTGAAAACTTATAGTAATGGGAAAGAGACTGAAATAGAGAGGCCTTGTAAAGGTATATCTAAAAGTTAGCCAAACCTCATCAACCCGCTGCGGCGGGTTTTTTTATGCCCGGAGTTTATATGGCGTGGAAAGATCGGCTGGTGGATGCGTCGTTTCGTGGCGTTCCGTTCAAAACTGAAGACGAGAGTCTAACCGCTGGGCGGCGTGTCGAAACACACGAATTTGTGAACCGTGATAAGCCTTATACGGAAGACTTGGGCAAAGCAACCTCACGGCCTAAATTTTCTGGGTATGTCATCGGCGATGACTGCTATGAACAACGAGACAGATTGATAGAAGCGCTTAATAAGCCGGGGCCGGGGACGCTTGTTCATCCGGCATATGGTGAGATGAGCGTCTGTGTTGACGGTGAGATCAACGTAAGCACATCAAGCAGTGAAGGGCGCATGGTGCGCTTTGAGCTTCGTTTCGTTGAGGCAGGTGAACTTACTTATCCGACATCTGGGACCGCGACAGCCAACACGCTTGTTTCCTCCTGTTCTGCCCTTGATGACTGTATTAGCGATAACTTCGAGAAGTTCGGTATGGACGGCATGCCTGATTTCGTTCAGAACGGTGTGATTGAAGATGCGACCAGCATGCTTGGCTATGTCTCTGACAAAATGGCGATGGTCGATTCTGGTATTTCCGCCGCCGCACGGTTAATGCAGGGGGATATCTCTGTTCTGCTCCCGCCGCCATCTTCAGGCAAGGGGTTCGTTGACCAATTGCAGACAATGTGGCGTTCGGGGAATCGACTCTCTGGTAATGCCAGCGACCTGTTCACAATGATTAAAAACTTTTCAGGTATCTCCATGGGGAGTGATCTGGCACCGCGTGGCGTATGGAAAACGGACAGCAAGACGACGCAGAGCCAGAAACAGCAAAGTAATTATGTTGCCAGCGCGGTTCGTACAACGGCAATAAGCGAAGCGGCTTATGCTGTCACGACGTTACCTGCTCCAGTTGTCACGACAAGCGAGCAAAGTCAGCAGTCCACTGGCTGGCCTTCTGTTACTCATCCTGAGCTGAATCATGCTCCTGATGAAGCGACAATTGTCGACGTGCCTACATGGGATGATCTGGTCGATATCCGTGACACGCTGAATACTGCTATTGATAAAGAACTATCCCGCACGACCGATGATCGTTTGTTTCTGGCTTTGCGCAGAGTGAAGTCTGACCTTAACAACGACATAAAACACCGCCTGATACAGACCCAAAAGACCGTTATCAGAACGCCTGATGAGGTAACGCCTGCACTGGTTCTGGCGGCAACCTGGTTCGATAACGCTTCACGGGAGTCTGACATTGTCAGGCGTAATGCTGTGGCTCACCCGGGCTTTGTGCCGGTAGCTCCGCTGAGGATTCCTGTACGATGAACGATAACGTGACTCTCCGTGTCAACGGTCGTGAGTGGGGTGGCTGGACGTCAATTCGTATTGGTTGCGGGATTGAGCGTTTGGCCCGAGATTTTAGTGTAGAGATTACCCGCCAGTGGCCCGGTGGTGATGGTGTTGCGTCACTTCAGCCCAGGGTTAAAAACGGCGACAAGGTTGAGGTTTTAATCGGTGATGACCTGGTGGTTACCGGTTGGGTTGAAGCAACGCCGGTTCGCTATGATGCGCGATCAATTAGTGTCGGAATTAGCGGGCGTAGTCTGACCGCCGATCTGATTGATTGTGCTGCTGAGCCGACTCAATTCAATGGGCAATCACTCGTTCAGGTTGCCTCGGCGCTTACCAGACCTTTTGGCATTGCGGTGATAAACGCTGGCGCGCCGGGTGGTGTTATTCCCGGCGTACAACCCGACCACGGTGAAACGGTTATTGAAGTCCTGAACAAGATGCTTGGACAGCAGCAGGCGCTGGCCTACGACGATCAGCGTGGAAGGCTGGTAATCGGCGGCATTGGTACCACGCGCGCTCATACAGCTCTGGTGCTGGGAAAAAACGTTATTTCCTGTGATACCGAAAAAAGTATTCGTGAACGTTTTTCCACTTATCAGGTTTCTGGTCAGCGCGCCGGAAATGATGATGATTTTGGTGCTGCTACCACGACGGCTCTTCGTGCAAAAACAACAGATGCCTCAATTGGCCGTTACCGCCCTATGGCAGTACAACAAATAGGGCAGTCGACTGGCGCCAGTTGCATTGCGCGCGCCGAATTCGAGGCGCGACAACGCGCTGCACGTACCGATGAAGCCACGTACACGGTGTGGGGCTGGCGACAGGGGGATGGTTCTCTGTGGCAGCCAAACCAGCGGGTTATTGTTTTCGATCCGATCTGCGGCTTCAACAACCGCGAACTCCTCATCTCTGAAGTCTCATTCACTAAAGACAATAACGGCACCCTGACAGAGTTACGCGTCGGGCCGCCGGATGCCTATCTTCCTGAGCCCGAAGAGAGCAGTCAGAAGCGTGCTAAAAAACGCAAAGTCAAAGAGGACCCGTTCTAATGGGAGTAATGCAAAGCCTTCAGAGACAGGTTCTGGGACTCATTGGACGCGCTGTTGTGAAGAGTATCAACGCAGCTTCCAAGTGCCAGATGATAGATGTTGAGTTACTGGCTGGGCAGCAAAAGGCGGGTATTGAGCACCTTGAACCCTATGGCTTCACTTCTCGTGCACAAGCGGGGGCTGAGGCTGTTGTTTTGTTTCCTGATGGTGACCGTTCTCACGCCGTTGCGATCACCGTGTCTGATCGTCGCTATCGCATGAAGGGGCTCAAAACGGGGGAGGTTGCTCTCTACGATGACCAGGGGCAGTCAGTCACGCTGACACGCGCCGGGATTGTTGTTGATGGTGGTGGCAAGGTGGTTACGTTTAAAAACGCGCCTAAAGCCCGCTTTGAAATGGATATTGAGTCAACGGGCCAGATAAAAGACCTCTGTGATACTTCTGGCCAGACAATGTCGGCGATGCGTGTTGCTTATAACGGGCATAAACACAGAGAAAACGGGCTGGGCAATAACACCGATACACCTGATAAACAAATGGGGGTGTGATGGAACTTTGGCTTACGGTAAATGGGAAACGGGTAAGCGCCGGTTCTCAGCTTGATCCGCTCACCCGCGCTGTAGTGATTTCTTTATTCACCCACCGCCGCGCCGATCCTGATGATAACGCTGATGTTCCGATGGGGTGGTGGGGCGATACCTGGCCGGTTGTCGCGAACGACCGTTATGGTTCGAAATTGTGGCTACTCCAGCGGAGCAAGCTCACGAACGCCCTGGTGAATACCGTGCGCAACTATCTGCGTGAAGCTCTTCAATGGATGCTGGATGACGGTGTGGTATCTCGTATCGACATTGATATCCAGCGAACCGGTATTAATGAACTTGGGAATAAGATTGTTCTCTGGCGACGGGATGGTCCGGTAACGATTTCTTTTAACGATCTGTGGAGTGTAATCACCAATGGCGGACAGTGAATTTCAGCGGCCAACATTGGCCGAAAACATCAGCATAATCCGCACAGACCTTTTTGCACGCCTTGACATCAATGATGAACTTCGCCGCATGGATGAAGATGTCAGGGCCAAGGTTTATGCCGGGGCGCTGCATACGGTTTATGGCTATATCGATTATCTGGCGATGAATATGCTGCCTGACCTGTGCGATGAGTCATGGCTTTATCGGCATGCTGCTATGAAACGATGCCCGAGAAAAGATGCCGTGGCCGCATCAGGTTTTATGCGCTGGGATGGCGTAACGAACGGGCTGAAGGTTAGCGCCGGTTCGGTAATTCAGCGTGACGATCTCGTCCAGTACATCGTTCAGGCAGACGTAACGAGTGCCGGTGGTGTGCTTCGTGTGCCCGTTGCCTGCAGCGTGACAGGCACGACCGGAAATATGGATGATGGTGAGGCGCTCTCACTGGTTACGCCGGTTAACGGACTTCCTTCCGGCGGCATGGCCGATACGGTCACTGGCGGTTTTGATATTGAAGACCTTGATGTCTGGCGTGCCCGTGTCCTGGAACGCTATTACTGGACCCCGCAAGGCGGCGCTGACGGTGATTATGTTGTCTGGGCAAAAGAAGTGCCAGGCGTAACACGTGCGTGGACTTACCGGCACTGGATGGGGACGGGCACGGTTGGCGTTATGATTGCCAGTAGCGACCTGATTAACCCGATTCTTGATGATGCAACAGTTGCTGCGGCTCAGGCACATATTGAACCGTTGGCACCCGTAGCGGGTTCAGACCTCTATGTATTTAAGGGGACGCCAAAAACGGTCAACTACACCATTGACCTGAACCCGGATACTCCTGAAATACGCGCCGCAGTTGAGGCCGAGCTTCGTTCATTTCTGCTGCGTGACGGCTATCCGGAAGGGACGCTTGAGCTATCCCGTACAAACGAGGCGATTTCTATAGCTGCCGGTGAGTACAGCCATAAGCTACTTTCTCCAACAGTTGATACGCCAGTTGCAAAAAATGAACTGGCTGTACTGGGGGTAATAACGTGGGCGTGAGTAATGATGATTATGTCCAGTTACTGAGTGCGCTGCTTCCACCCGGACCTGCATGGTCAGTTGACGATGTTGCAATAAGTGGCGTAGCGCCTTCTTTGCTCAGGGTGCATCAGCGCGCTGATGAACTCATTCAGGAGCTTGATCCGAGTACCACAACAGAACTTATTGACCGATGGGAGCGGTGCTGCGGTCTGCCTGATGAATGCATACCATCAGGCACACAGACGTTACGGCAGCGACAGCAACGGCTGGACGCAAAAGTTAATCTTACCGGAGGAATCAACGAAGATTTCTATCTTCGTCAACTGGCCGCTTTGGGGAAGCCCGGCGCCACTATCACGCGCTATAACAAGGGACCTTTCAAATGTACGTCGTCGTGTATGGATGCGACCTATTCAACTGAATGGCGTTATTACTGGCAGGTAAATATGCCTGCTTCAACGGACGCCACCTGGATGACCTGCTCAGACAATTGCGAAACGGCCATTCGTTACTGGGGCGATACTGTTGCCGAGTGCGTTATCAATAAACTTTGCCCGTCCCATACCTACGTAATATTCAAATATCTGTAATCGGAGACATTATGCATCGTATTGACACACCTACTGCGCAGAAAGATAAATTCGGCGCGCGAAAGAACGGCTTTACTCGTGGAAACCCGCAAACAGGAACGCCTGCCACTGATTTGGATGACGACTATTTCGACATGTTGCAGGAAGAACTGGCTGGAGTGGTAGAAGCAAGCGGCGTTAACCTGGAAAAATCAAAACATAACCAGTTACTGACTGCCCTGAAAGCACTGCTGCTAAGCCGCGCACATCCTTTTGCAGATATTAAAGCAGACGGAGCTGCAGCAATTGCAGAGGCTCTCTCAAACCTTGGTCTTGAAAACGTCCTGCGAGCTGACCACGCATCATTTGCCGGATTTGAATCAAACGATCCCGCAATTCCATACATGCGGCATGTCACAACAGATGCAGTAATTAGATTAGCCACTACCACCGCATTGCAAAATGGTCTGAACGACAAACAAGATAAAGATGCGACTCTGACAACACTGAGCGGGAAAGATGCGAATGGCATTCTCCAGTATTTGGGGTATGAAAGTGGTTCTGGGTGGGTGAAGCTGCCTGGAGGATTGATTATTCAGCGCGGACGAATTGGACACCAAGTTGGCATCACATCCGTTCTGGTTACACTGCCGAGGGCATTTACCAGTCTGGAATATTCTGTCGCACAGTCCTGGAGTGACGTTCAGAATATAGCAACCGGAGATACTCAGAACCCTGCGAGCAACGGCACTCAATTTTCTTCCCGTACATTGACTACATTTCAGTCATGGCAGGCAGGTCCAGGTGGATTCAATACTGACTATATAGCTATAGGATATTAACGATGGATTATATCTGGAGTGCAAAAAAAAATGGCTTCTATCCCTTAAGTGAACAAGATAGATATAAATCGCTGGGATTATGGCCTGATGATGGGGTTGAGGTTACCGATGAGCAACATGCAGCGATTTTCCTCAATCCCGCTCAGGGAAAGGTAATTGGCACCGAGAATGGGAGGCCAGCCTGGATTACCCCTCCACCACCGACAGTCGAGGAGTTGCAGGCCGGAGTGCAGGCGAAAATTAACGCGCTGCGCGCCGAGGCTGATTCAGTTATCAGTCCATTGAAAGACGCCCTGGAGGGGGGATATATAGATGATGCGGATAAGCCAAAGCTGACTGCATGGCAGAAATATCGCTATGCACTAACAAAGGTTGACTCAGCAAACCCTGTCTGGCCTGAGATGCCAATATAGGAACGTTTACGAAAATGAATATCCGCCACAGCGTAATCAAGACGAAACTGTGGCGGGCATTGAAAATCTTTACTCACTCACTAACCAGAATTCAGCCTCTTCAAACATTTCCTGAACAGTACGGCTTATCTGTTCCTTCTCGTGCTTGCTGGCGTTAGTGTTGATCGCCGGCAATGTCATCATCGGTTTAACCCTGACGTCAGCGTCGGGGAAAATCCGGTGAACCCTCTTACTCAATTCGCCCAGAATGATATCTTTTGCACCGGGCAGACCATCAAAATTCCTTTTGTCATAAACGAGTTCCACGAACATTGCTTATTGCTCCTTTACTGGGTAGATATACAGTATTTATACTGTGTTTTTATCCAGTATTCAAGAGAGAGCGTAAACATGGGATTCCCATCACCTGCGGCAGATTATGTTGAAACACGAATCTCCCTCGATCAGCAACTAATTAGCCAGCCCGCAGCGACTTATTTCATGCGGGCATCGCGTTCACATTTCAGGGAAGGAATACTCCAGGGAGCGTTGCTTGTTGTGGATGCATCACTTACTGCCTGCGATGGTTCACTACTGATATGTGCAATAGACGGGGAATTCAGGATCAAGCGATACCGAACTCACCCTCAGCCCCACCTGATAAATCTAGAAAACGGGAGAAGGGAGGCGCTGCCAGTAGATGATGGCGGTTACAGTTCTGCACCCGCTATATTCGGGGTGATCACGTACATCATTAATGATGCCAGGAATGGAGAGTTCGACGATTGCCCAGTTATGTAATGAAAAAAAGCCCGCTTGTACGGGCTTTCGCTTAGTCATTTTTTCTGGACTTTTGCAATTGCTCAAGCCTTACATGAAGTGATTTAGGGAATAGCTCTGTGTAAACTTGCCACAGTACATTCAGCGATCTGTGGCCAGTGACTTGGGCCACTTCCTCTATACTGAATCCAGCTTCAAAAAGTCTGCTTGCGCCTTCCCTTCTAAGGTCATGGTATCTTAGATCCTCAATTCCAAGAGCACTTCTAACCCTTTGGAATCCCGCCGTTACGGAACTGCTTATATAAGGAAATATTAGCTCTGACTTACGCGGCTGGCGCTGGACAATATCCCAGGCTTCTCCGAGTAAAGCGACATTCATGTGGTTCCCTTCTTTTTTACGTGGATCCTTCCTATCTCTCACCAGCACTGATTTTTGTTTTTCATCGATATCATCCCATCGCAGACGGCAAACCTCGCCAATGCGCATGCACGATAAAACAGAAAACATCAGAATATCGACGAATGGGATTTTTGATCCCCGCCTTTGAGAACGTTGCTTCAGGCCTTCGATCAGCATGTTTAGTTCTTCAGATGCTGGTCGACGACTACGTCGATTTGATTTTCCAATTAGCCCCAATTTGAGGAGGTGAGGGCGTGCCTCTTTTGCCGGATTGCTAGTATAGTTAATGCCATACACTGGCTTTGCACAATCAAGCACGCTTCCAAGATAGCTGACGTCATGACTTACGGTCGCTGGCCCTGCTCCTGCATTATTTCGCAATCGACAGTGCTCTATTACGTCATTTGCGGTTAAAGACAGCAGGGGGATAGCTGCAATGTCGCAGTCAACGAGCATATTAAGAACATAGCTTTTTGTACGTCCCGCTTTGCCACCGGCGTTTGGATCATTGATGTATTTTTGCAACAAATCACGGACTGTGATTCCGGTTGCATCATCAGATGATGGGAGACCATAAAGATCCAGTTCCATAACCCTCTGGGATCCCCATGTTTTAGCATGCGCCTGTTTTGGGAAGGTTTTACTTTCTCTGAATGTGATAACGCCTTTTTCCTTAATAAGCACGGTACAGCGGTAGCGTGGAGTGCCATCAGATTTTAGTCGTTTCTCTATGTTATAGTATGCCATTACTCTGTCTCGTCATTTCAGGTTCCCATTCGTATGGGGGCCTGAGTGGGAACCTGATAAGAGAAAAATATACTTAAATGTCAAAAAATGCACGGTAATCTTAAAATGATAAAAACCAGCCAAACCAGCGCAATGCCTGAAAATACTGACAATCACTGGAATGGTCGGTTTAGTGTTGCTCCTATGCTCGACTGGACGGACAGACACTGCCGCTACTTTTTGCGCTTACTGTCCAGCCAGACGCTGCTCTATACGGAGATGGTAACCACTGGGGCAATCATTCATGGTAAAGGCGATTATCTGGCGTATAGCGAAGAAGAACATCCGGTCGCATTGCAACTGGGCGGGAGCGATCCTGCGGCGCTGGCGCAGTGCGCAAAGCTCGCTGAACAGCGGGGCTACGACGAAATCAATCTCAACGTGGGTTGTCCTTCCGACCGCGTACAGAATGGCATGTTTGGCGCCTGCCTGATGGGGAATGCGCAACTGGTCGCCGATTGCATCAAAGCAATGCGCGACGTGGTGTCGATTCCGGTAACGGTGAAAACTCGTATCGGCATTGATGATCAGGACAGCTACGAATTCCTCTGCGATTTCATCAACACGGTATCTGGCAAAGGCGAATGTGAGATGTTTATCATTCACGCCCGCAAGGCCTGGCTGTCCGGGTTAAGCCCGAAAGAAAACCGCGAAATTCCACCGCTGGATTATGACCGTGTTTATCAGTTAAAGCGTGATTTTCCGCATCTGATGATGTCGATCAACGGCGGCATTAAATCGTTGGAAGAAGCGAAAATTCATCTGCAACATATGGATGGCGTGATGGTGGGGCGTGAGGCGTATCAAAACCCAGGCATTCTGGCGTCCGTTGACCGCGAGATTTTTGCAGCTACCACCGAAGATACCGATCCAGTCGCCGTGGTGCGTGCCATGTACCCGTATATTGAGCGTGAACTGAGTAAGGGAACCTATTTGGGACATGTGACACGCCATATGTTGGGGCTGTTTCAGGGCATCCCTGGTGCCCGTCAGTGGCGTCGCTATCTGAGCGAGAATGCACATAAAGCCGGGGCAGATATTAACGTTCTGGAGCACGCGCTGAAGCTGGTGGCAGACAAGCGTTAAGTTTTCACCAAAAGTTAGTTAATTTCACCACGCCCTGCGCTTTGTCGCGGGGCGTTTTCTTTATAAATCAACGCATTATTTTTGGCATGTTTCTTGTAAAGCAATGGAGAGAATTTCATTTCGGGAGAGAGCCATGCTGGAACTACTTTTTGTGATTGGATTTTTTATCATGCTGATGGTCACCGGCGTATCTTTGCTGGGCGTTCTGGCTGCATTGGTCGTAGCCACCGCCGTGATGTTTCTGGGCGGACTATTTGCCTTGATGATTAAACTGTTGCCCTGGCTGCTACTGGCTGTTGCCGTGGTGTGGGTGATCAAGGCGATAAAAGCGCCAAAAGTCCCACAGTATCAGCGCAATAACCGCCGGTTTTACTAAGGTATTGAGCGGTACGTCACAACCTGCAACATTGCCTTTAGAACCAAATAGGAATTGATTATCAAATCTGTCACTATTGCCAGGTTAACGAATTCATCGAGCTGTACCCTACATACAGCCGAACTAAAAAAAGAAAGGGCTTCCTGCGGGAAGCCCTAATTCTTTCTTTCCCCGTCATCTTAAGGAATTAGCAAACTCGATCCCTGCGTGGCACGGCTTTCCAGTACTTCATGAGCACGCTGTGCATCGTGCAGTGCGAACGTTTGACCAGGCGCGACATCCACTTTGATCACTCCACTGGCAATCAGCGAGAAAAGCTCATTGCTGGCTTCGGTTAATTCGCGGTGATTGGTGATGTAACCCTGTAGAGAAGGACGGGTCACGTAGAGCGAACCTTTCTGGTTCAGAATGCCTAAGTTCACGCCGGTCACCGGCCCGGAAGCATTACCAAAGCTGACCATTAATCCCCGGCGCTGTAAACAATCCAGCGAGGCTTCCCAGGTATCTTTCCCCACCGAGTCATACACCACTCGCACTTTTTTACCGCCAGTTACCTCTTTCACTCGCTCAACAATGCTCTCTTCACGATAGTTAATGACCTGCCATGCGCCAGCCTGCAGTGCAATTTGCGCTTTTTGCGCACTGCCGACGGTACCAATCAGCTTCGCACCCAAGGCTTTTGCCCACTGGCAGGCAATCATGCCGACGCCGCCCGCAGCCGCATGGAACAAAAACGGCTCATCAGGTTGAATTTCATAGGTTTTACGTAACAGATAAAAAACGGTTAGCCCTTTAAGAAACGAGGCGGCAGCTTGTTCAAACGAGATAGCGTTAGGCAGGATGGCGGCTTTATCGGCCGGAACGTTATGCACTGAGCTGTAGGCGCCAAGAGCAGACTGGGCGTACACCACGCGATCGCCAGCTTTAATGTGTGTCACTTTGCTGCCGACTTTGCTGACTACGCCGGCAGCTTCGGTACCCAGACCGCTGGGCAGGGAAGGCGGTGGATAAAGACCACTGCGGATGTAGGTGTCGATATAGTTGATCCCAATCGCTTTGTTCTCGACCTGGATTTCGTTTTCCGCCGGGTCTACGGGCGTAAACTCCACTGCCTTGAGTACATCAGGGCCACCATGCTTGTGAAATTCAATACGTGTTGCCATGCTTCCTCCAAAAGAAATGTGGTAATCTTTCGACCCAATCATTATCTCGGTAACTCCATTCACTATGGCAGGAAATAAACCCTTCAACAAACAACAGACTGATGCTCGTGAGCGCGATCCCCAGGTCGCCGGGCTGAAAGTACCGCCGCACTCGATTGAAGCGGAACAGTCGGTGTTGGGCGGTTTAATGCTGGATAACGAACGCTGGGACGATGTCGCCGAGCGTGTGGTGGCGGAAGATTTTTATACCCGACCGCACCGACATATCTTCACGGAAATGCATCGCCTGCAGGAGATGGGAAAACCCATCGATCTGATCACGCTGGCAGAGTCGCTGGAAGTTCAGGGACAACTGGACAGCGTCGGCGGTTTTGCTTACCTGGCTGAGTTGTCTAAAAACACGCCAAGTGCGGCGAATATTAGCGCTTATGCGGATATCGTCCGCGAACGCGCCGTTGTTCGTGACATGATTTCAGTTGCAAACGAAATCGCGGAAGCCGGTTTTGATCCGCAAGGACGCTCCAGTGAAGATCTGTTGGACCTTGCAGAATCCCGTGTCTTTAAAATCGCGGAAAGCCGCGCTAATAAAGACGAAGGCCCGAAAAATATTACGGATGTGCTCGACGCCACCGTCGCGCGTATCGAGCAGCTGTTCCAGCAACCGCACGACGGCGTCACCGGGGTGAACACCGGTTATGACGACCTCAATAAAAAGACGGCTGGTTTGCAGCCGTCAGACTTAATTATCGTCGCCGCGCGTCCGTCGATGGGTAAAACGACATTTGCAATGAACCTCGTCGAAAATGCGGCGATGTTGCAGGATAAGCCGGTTCTTATCTTTAGTCTTGAAATGCCCTCAGAACAGATCATGATGCGTTCCCTGGCCTCGCTCTCACGCGTAGACCAAACCAAAATTCGTACCGGTCAACTGGATGATGAAGACTGGGCGCGAATTTCCGGAACAATGGGTATTTTGCTGGAGAAACGAAACATCTATATTGATGACTCCTCCGGCCTGACGCCTACGGAAGTGCGCTCGCGTGCCCGTCGTATCGCCCGTGAACATGGCGGTATCGGACTTATCATGATCGACTACCTGCAACTGATGCGCGTACCGTCGCTCTCCGACAACCGTACGCTGGAAATTGCAGAAATCTCCCGCTCGCTGAAAGCGTTAGCGAAAGAACTGCATGTGCCGGTGGTGGCGCTGTCGCAGCTTAACCGCTCTCTGGAACAACGTGCCGACAAGCGTCCGGTCAACTCGGATCTGCGTGAGTCTGGCTCCATCGAGCAGGATGCCGACTTAATCATGTTTATCTATCGTGATGAGGTTTATCACGAAAACAGCGACCTGAAAGGGATCGCAGAAATCATTATTGGTAAGCAACGTAACGGCCCGATCGGAACGGTTCGCCTGACGTTTAACGGACAGTGGTCGCGCTTTGACAACTATGCCGGTCCTCAATATGACGATGAGTAATTTCTAAGGAATACAAATGCAAGCGGCAACTGTAGTTATTAACCGCCGCGCTCTGCGACACAACCTGCAACGTCTGCGTGAACTGGCTCCAGCCAGCAAACTGGTTGCGGTTGTGAAAGCGAACGCCTACGGCCATGGTCTGTTAGAGACCGCGCGAACGCTCCCCGATGCGGACGCTTTTGGTGTCGCTCGTCTTGAAGAAGCCCTGCGCTTGCGAGCGGGAGGGATCACGCAGCCCATCCTGCTGCTGGAAGGATTTTTTGATGCCTCCGATCTGCCGACTATTTCCGCGCAGCGCCTGCATACTGCCGTCCACAACCAGGAGCAGCTCGAAGCCCTGGAAGCCGCTAAACTGGCTGAACCCGTTACCGTCTGGATGAAGCTCGACACGGGTATGCATCGACTGGGCGTACGCCCTGAGCAGGCCGAGGCGTTTTATCAGCGCTTAACACAGTGTGAAAACGTGCGCCAGCCGGTCAATATCGTCAGCCACTTTGCTCGCGCGGACGAGCCTGAGTGTGGCGCGACCGAAAAACAGCTCGATATCTTCAACAGTTTTTGTGAAGGCAAACTGGGGCAGCGTTCGATTGCCGCGTCGGGTGGTATTTTGCTGTGGCCGCAGTCTCACTTCGACTGGGCGCGTCCGGGGCTGATTCTGTACGGTGTATCACCGCTGGAAAACCACTCTATCGGCGCTGATTTTGGCTGCCAGCCGGTAATGTCGCTAACCTCCAGCCTGATTGCGGTGCGTGAGCACAAAGCGGGCGAACCGGTCGGCTATGGCGGTACCTGGCAGAGCGAGCGCGACACGCGTTTAGGCGTGGTGGCGATGGGGTATGGTGATGGTTACCCGCGTGCGGCGCCGTCTGGAACACCGGTGCTGGTCAATGGCCGTGAAGTGCCGATCGTCGGTCGCGTTGCGATGGATATGATCTGCGTCGATTTAGGCCCCGAAGCGCAGGATAAAGCCGGCGATTCGGTGATTCTGTGGGGCGAGGGCTTGCCCGTTGAACGCATTGCTGAAATGACGAAAGTAAGTGCTTACGAACTTATTACGCGCCTGACCTCAAGGGTAGCGATGAAGTATATCGATTAGCAGCATGATGTGCCGGACAGGTGGTTACGCCGCCTTCCGGCAATATTCCTCTCAACATCCTCTCGATCTTCTCCCACTTCCGGTTTATTGTGTTCGTAACCCCTGCCTGTAAACCCGGAGAACCACACGTGTTTCAAAAAGTTGACGCCTACGCCGGCGACCCGATCTTATCGCTCATGGAGCGCTTCAAAGAAGATTCACGTAGCGACAAAGTGAATCTCAGCATCGGCCTGTATTACAACGAAGACGGCATTATTCCTCAGCTTAAAGCTGTGGCGGAAGCGGAAGCCCGCCTCAATGCCAAACCGCATGGCGCTTCGCTGTATCTGCCGATGGAAGGTCTGAACACGTATCGCCATACTATTGCGCCGCTGCTGTTTGGCGCAGAACATCCGGTTCTCCAGCAGCAGCGCGTCGCAACCATTCAGACGCTGGGCGGCTCCGGTGCGTTAAAGGTTGGCGCAGACTTCCTGAAACGTTATTTCCCTGATTCTGGCGTGTGGGTCAGCGATCCGACCTGGGAAAACCATATCGCGATTTTTGAAGGTGCCGGATTCGAAGTAAGCACTTACCCATGGTATGACGACACGACCAACGGCGTGCGTTTCAACGACCTGCTGGCAACGCTGAATACCCTACCGGCGCGCAGCATCGTGCTGCTACATCCGTGCTGCCATAACCCGACAGGGGCGGATTTAACGCCTGCGCAGTGGGATAGCGTCATTGAGATCCTGAAAGCACGCGATTTGATCCCATTCCTGGATATTGCTTACCAGGGTTTCGGCGGCGGAATGGAAGACGATGCCTATGCGATTCGCGCCATTGCCAGCGCCGGATTGCCTGCTCTGGTCAGTAACTCATTCTCGAAGATTTTCTCCTTATACGGCGAGCGTGTCGGCGGACTGTCAGTGGTATGTGAAGACGCTGAAGCCGCCAGCCGCGTGCTGGGGCAGCTAAAAGCGACGGTGCGTCGGAACTACTCCAGCCCGCCAAACTTTGGTGCGCAGGTAGTTGCCGCGGTACTGGGTGATGACGCGCTGAAAGCCAGTTGGCAGGCGGAAGTTGAAGAGATGCGTACCCGCATTCTGGCGATGCGCCAGGAGTTGGTTAACGTATTGAATACGGAGATCCCAGGCCGTAACTTTGACTACCTGCTGCAACAGCGCGGGATGTTCAGCTATACCGGGCTTAGCGCAGCCCAGGTTGATCGTCTGCGCGATGAGTTCGGTGTATACCTGATCGCCAGCGGTCGCATGTGCGTGGCCGGGTTGAATCACGGTAACGTGCAGCGCGTGGCGAAGGCATTTGCCGCCGTCATGTAATCGACTTTGCAGGCCTGATAAGCGTCGCGCCATCAGGCCTGTTTTCCAATGTGATCGTGCTCCTTTTCCAGGACAAAACCAGAGAAAATCCTTCCTTTCCCTTCCCCTAAGGGGTAAGGTCAGATAGTTTTTTGACCAGTTGTTAATAAAAAAATGATAACTAACTGACTACTTAGGGAAAAATATGCGCAAGTTTACGTTGGCACTGAGTGCCGTTTGTTTATTGTTCACGCTAAATCAGCCAGCCCAGGCGTTAGTTTCCTCTCCCTCTCAGCTTAATCCTGGCACCAACGTTGCAAAACTCGCTGAGCAGGCACCCATTCACTGGGTCTCCGTGGCACAAATTGAAAACAGTCTGACCGGACGTCCACCGATGGCCGTCGGGTTTGATATCGATGACACTGTCCTTTTTTCCAGCCCAGGCTTCTGGCGCGGTAAAAAAACGTATTCTCCGGACAGTGAGGATTACCTGAAGAATCCGGCCTTCTGGGAAAAAATGAACAATGGCTGGGACGAGTTTAGTATTCCAAAAGAAGTCGCGCGCCAACTGATTGATATGCACGTGCGTCGCGGTGACAGCATCTTTTTCGTGACCGGGCGTAGCCAGACGAAGACTGAAACGGTGTCGAAAACGTTGTCTGATAACTTTCACATCCCAGCTGGAAATATGAATCCGGTCATTTTTGCCGGCGACAAGCCGGGTCAGAACACCAAAACGCAGTGGCTGCAGGATAAAAATATCCGCATGTTCTACGGTGACTCCGATAATGACATTACCGCCGCTCGCGACGTGGGTATTCGCGGTATTCGCATTTTGCGCGCCTCTAACTCCACTTATAAGCCGCTGCCACAGGCCGGTGCGTTTGGTGAAGAGGTGATTGTCAACTCGGAATATTGAGGACGCTGGCTGAGGGTTGCTGTTTTTTTAAACAAATTTACATTGCTGGCTTTTACCTTTTGCGGACTTGCTGCACACTGAATAAAAGATGTTCTCATGAGGCAATATGCTGGTAAGGGGAATAAAGATGACGAATTCGGAGTTGCTGCAATACTGCATGGCAAAAACGGGCGCAGAACAGAGCGTTCACAGTGACTGGAAGGCCACGCAAATCAAAGTCGAAGATGTGCTTTTTGCCATGGTAAAAGAGGTGGAAGAACGCCCGGCGGTGTCTCTGAAAACCAGCCCTGAACTGGCAGAACTGTTGCGCCAGCAGCATAGCGATGTTCGGCCAAGCAGGCATCTCAATAAGGCGCACTGGAGTACGGTGTATCTGGACGGCTCGCTGCCGGATTCACAGATTTATTATCTGGTCGACGCCTCTTATCAGCAGGCTGTGAACACGTTGCCGGAAGATAAACGCCGGATACTGACGCAGCCCTGATCCGGTTCGCCGGATGCGGCGCAAGCGCCTTATCCGGCCTACAGGCTTTATGCGTATTCTGTAGTTTCGTAGGCGCTGATAAGCGCAGTGCCATCAGGCACAACGGTTGCCGAATGCGTCTTATCCGGCCTACAAGCTTTATGCATATTCTGTAGGCCAGACAAGTGTTGCGTAATTACAACAGCGGTTTGAGGAAGCGGGCCGTGTGTGAGGCTTCACACTCAGCGACCGTTTCTGGTGTGCCGGAGACAAGGATTTCGCCGCCGCCGCTGCCGCCTTCCGGACCGAGATCGACAATCCAGTCTGCGGTCTTGATCACGTCCAGATTGTGCTCAATCACCACGATGGTGTTGCCCTGATCCCGGAGTTGATGCAGCACGTCCAACAGTTGCTGAATATCCGCAAAATGCAGACCGGTGGTCGGCTCATCGAGAATATACAGCGTTTGCCCGGTACCGCGTTTGGACAGCTCGCGCGCCAGCTTCACGCGCTGTGCTTCACCGCCCGAGAGCGTGGTAGCGGACTGACCCAGTCGAATGTACGTCAGGCCAACGTCCATCAGCGTTTGCAGCTTACGCGCCAGCGCCGGAACGGCATCGAAGAACTCACGCGCTTCTTCAATCGTCATATCCAGCACTTCGTGAATAGTCTTGCCTTTGTACTTAATTTCTAACGTTTCGCGGTTATAGCGCTTGCCTTTGCACTGATCGCACGGCACGTAGATATCCGGCAGGAAGTGCATTTCGACTTTGATCACGCCGTCGCCCTGACAGGCTTCACAGCGTCCGCCACGGACGTTAAAGCTGAAACGCCCCGGCGTGTAACCGCGTGCTCGTGACTCCGGTACACCGGCAAACAGTTCGCGCACTGGCGTAAACACCCCGGTGTAGGTTGCCGGGTTAGAGCGCGGCGTACGGCCAATCGGGCTTTGGTCAATGTCGATCACTTTGTCGAAATGCTCCAGGCCTTGAACGTCGCGATACGGCGCAGGTTCAGCCAGCGTCGCACCGTTCAGCACCGTCTGTGCAATCGGGAACAGTGTGTCGTTAATCAGCGTCGATTTACCCGAACCGGAAACACCGGTAATGCAGGTAAATAAACCTACCGGCAGCGTCAGGGTGACATCTTTCAGGTTGTTACCGCGTGCGCCGGTGAGCTTCAGCACTTTCTCTGGGTCAGCCGCAACGCGCTGTTTAGGCACTTCAATCTTGCGTTTACCGCTCATGTACTGGCCGGTCAGCGACTCAGGCACTGCCATGATGTCGTCGAGTGTCCCTTCGGCGACGACCTGACCGCCGTGAACACCCGCGCCCGGGCCGATATCGATAACGTGGTCAGCGGCGCGAATCGCGTCTTCATCGTGCTCGACCACAATGACGGTATTTCCCAGATTACGCAGGTGGATAAGCGTACCCAGCAGACGCTCGTTATCGCGTTGATGCAAACCGATAGACGGTTCATCCAGTACGTACATTACACCGACCAGACCCGCACCGATCTGGCTTGCCAGGCGAATACGCTGGGCCTCACCGCCGGAGAGTGTTTCCGCCGACCGCGATAGCGTCAGGTAGTTGAGGCCGACGTTGACCAGGAACTTCAGACGATCGCCAATCTCTTTAAGAATTTTCTCGGCAATCTTCGCCCGCTGACCCGCAAGCTTCAGATTGTTGAAGAAATCCATTGCATGACCGATGCTCATGTCAGAAATCGCAGGCAGCGGCGTATTTTCAACAAATACGTGACGGGCTTCCCGGCGTAAACGCGTCCCTTCACAGCTGGCGCAAGGACGGTTACTGATGAACTTGGCTAATTCTTCACGTACTGCGCTGGATTCCGTTTCTTTATAGCGGCGTTCCATATTGTGCAATACGCCTTCGAACGGATGGCGACGTACGGACGTATCACCACGATCGTTCATGTATTTAAATTCGATATTCTCTTTACCGGAACCGTACAGCACCACTTTATGCACGGCAGGGTTCAGGCTGGCCCACGGGGCTTCAACGTCGAACTTATAGTGTTCCGCCAGAGACTTAAGCATCTGGAAGTAATAGAAGTTACGGCGGTCCCAGCCACGGATAGCACCACCGGCCAGCGACAGCTCCGGGTTTTGGATCACCCGATCAGGATCGAAATATTGCTGCACGCCGAGACCGTCACAGGTTGGACACGCGCCCGCCGGGTTGTTAAACGAGAACAGCCGCGGTTCCAGTTCGCGCATGCTATAGCCGCAGATAGGGCAGGCGAAGTTGGCGGAGAACAGCAGCTCCTCTGCTTTCGGGTCGTCCATATCGGCAACGACCGCCGTACCGCCGGACAGTTCCAGCGCGGTTTCAAAGGATTCCGCCAGTCGTTGGGTGAGATCGTCACGGACTTTAAAGCGGTCAATCACCACTTCAATGGTGTGTTTCTTTTGCAGCTCAAGCTTGGGCGGATCGGAAAGATCACAGACTTCACCGTCGATACGGGCGCGGATATAGCCCTGGCCTGCCAGGTTTTCCAGCGTTTTGGTGTGCTCGCCTTTACGCTCTTTGATCACCGGCGCCAGCAGCATCAGCCGCTTACCTTCCGGCTGCGACAGGACGTTATCCACCATCTGGCTTACGGTCTGCGCTGCCAGGGGAACGTCGTGATCCGGACAGCGCGGCTCGCCAACGCGGGCAAACAGCAGACGCAGATAGTCGTGAATTTCGGTAATTGTACCTACCGTGGATCGCGGGTTATGGGACGTCGATTTTTGTTCAATTGAGATGGCAGGAGAGAGCCCCTCAATGTGGTCGACGTCCGGTTTTTCCATCAGCGACAGAAATTGACGCGCGTACGCGGAAAGGGATTCAACGTAACGACGCTGCCCTTCGGCATATAAGGTGTCGAAAGCGAGCGAAGATTTGCCTGAGCCCGAAAGCCCGGTGACGACAATCAGCTTGTCGCGCGGGATGACGAGGTTGATGTTTTTGAGATTATGGGTGCGGGCGCCCCGAACTTCGATCTTATCCATTCATCTTTCCCGGATTAAACGCTTTTTTGCCTGGCTGCATGGTGCTACCGGCGATCACAAACGGTTAATTATGACACAACCTGACCTGAATGGATATACAGTATTGGAATGCAAAACGCAGATGTCTGTGCAACAATGTCTGGCTGGAGTTGTTTACTGGAATCAACTTCGCAACGTAGTAAAAGCGCTATTGGAAATGCTACAATCCCGCGCTTACACTTATTCAGTAACGTTTTTCAGGAGACACGATCATGGCCAGCAGAGGCGTAAACAAGGTGATTCTCGTCGGTAATCTGGGCCAGGACCCGGAAGTACGCTATATGCCGAATGGTGGCGCAGTTGCCAACATTACGCTGGCTACTTCCGAATCCTGGCGTGATAAAGCGACCGGTGAAATGAAAGAGCAGACTGAATGGCACCGTGTTGTGTTGTTTGGCAAACTGGCGGAAGTGGCCAGCGAATATCTGCGTAAAGGTTCTCAGGTCTATATCGAAGGTCAGCTGCGTACCCGCAAATGGACCGATCAGTCCGGTGTAGAAAAGTACACCACAGAAGTTGTGGTTAACGTTGGCGGCACCATGCAAATGCTGGGTGGTCGTCAGGGTGGTGGTGCTCCGGCAGGTGGCGGTCAGCAGCAGGGTGGTTGGGGTCAACCTCAGCAGCCGCAGGGTGGCAACCAGTTCAGCGGCGGCGCGCAGTCTCGTCCGCAACAGTCAGCGCCGGCAGCGCCGTCTAACGAGCCGCCGATGGATTTCGACGACGATATTCCGTTCTAATCCCACTGCGTTACGCTGAAAATAATGGCTACCTCAAGACTGGGGTAGCCATATGCAATTTTGTTATCAGTTCAACACCATCGGCCAATCTGGCGGTGTGTGGCTCATCACGTCAGCCATTACGGTTTCAATGTTCTTCCAGATAGCGGACATATCCACCAGGGTTATGCCGAGCAATCCAGTCGCAAACCAGCAGGCAAAAACCAGCCCTAAACCGCTGCTAATGACGGCCAGGCCAATATAATCTGATTTACGAAAACGGATATTGAGCGTACTGGCTAAAAACATCAGCACCGCGCTGAGTAGTTGCCACCGCAGAAGAACCACGCCAGTTGTTATTGTCGCCATGAAAAACGTCCTCAGAAAGTCTGGATGCCCAGGACAGCGCGGGGGTGTTCACCGAGGGTGTGATACTCTGGCTATCGACGGGCAATAACATGAATGAAACATTGTTTCTGTTACATGATTTTTGTGAACTATATCACATCTGGTCGTTTGTTCACCAGTATTGGCCGTTATTTTTGTAGGCTTATAACCACTCCAGGTGTGTGGTTTTGTTTAATGAAGAGTTGATAATAAATAACCATGTTTTAAACATGCATTTAGTCTACTTGTTATATTTATCCTAAATTAAACGTTAAAAAAAATTAATGAATTTCTTAAATGCAGCCAGGATAATGCTCATAAAAAATTACTCCGTGGGGATAATAACGTTATGAAATAAGCATAACTTTAAGTTTGCCTTACGGAAAAATAATATCATCATCAACTATTATCAGACTTTTACATAGAGAAGTCTGTTGCTAATACTGATAGATTCATGCAACTTAATCAGTCGGTGTTTATAGCATCCTGCCTTGATGGGTTCTGGCATATACGAAACAGGGAAATAGGGCTGACATGAATCACAGAGCGCGACGCAAGATGCTGAAGTTCCTGGGAACATTCATGGTGGTATTGTTCCCCGTGGTGCTGGCGATATGGTTTGCGCACATCCGGGCGATGACCGAAACCCATAGCCAACTCCGCTCTTTTGCTCAACTGGTGTTAAATAAAACAGAATTGGTGATCCTACAAGCTGATTTGGCGCGTGATATGGGCCAGTTGTATCAGGGTAAGATGTGTACCCCGGCACATCAGAAAAGTATGCTAAATATTATTCGCGGTCGTTTATATATCAGTGAGCTAATTTATGCGCAGGGCGATCATTTTTTGTGCTCTACGTCTATGGCGCCGCCTGTTACTTATATTATGCCGACACCTGACTATAAACGTACGCCGGATATCGCCATCTATTACTACCGCGATACCCCTTTTTTCGCTGGCTACAGAATGACGTACATGCAACGCGGGAACTACGTCGCAGTCATCAATCCATTGTCCTACAGCGAAGTCATGTCAGATGATCCGGATCTCTCCTGGGGCGTGTATGACACAGTAACAGATACGTTTTTCTCTGCTAGTGAAGCGGCAAATATTGCGCAATTCGCGCCGCTCATACGCGGTGAAGCATCGACCTTTCAACAAGACGATCGCTTCTACACCATCGTGCATTCAGAAAAACGTCCAATTGCGATTATTGTGTCGACCTCAGACAACCGCGTAAGTCAGATTTTCTATCACGAGGCGGTATTAACCATCCCCTTCGGGATTATCTGCAGCATCCTGATATTGCTAATGTGGTGGCGCACGCGCCAGGAATACTTATCCCCTCGGCGTTTGCTAAAACGCGCGATCAAAAAACGTCAGCTTTGCCTGCATTACCAGCCGATTATTGATATCAAGAACGGTCAATGTGTTGGCGCTGAAGCTCTGCTGCGCTGGCCGGGCTGTAAAGGTGAGGTGATGAGCCCGACGGAGTTTATTCCGCTGGCTGAAAAAGAGGGAATGATTGAGCGGATCACGGATTATGTCGTTGAAGAGGTGTTCAACGATTTGGGGTATTTTCTTTCGGCGCATCCTCAGCTTTCTATATCGATTAACCTTTCCGCTTCTGACTTTCATTCATCCCGATTGATTGCTCTGATTAACGACAAAAATCGTGAGTACTCCGTGGCGGCCCAGCAAATTAAAGTCGAAGTGACCGAGCGTGGGTTCATAGATGTACATAAAATGACCCCCGTAATCCAGGCGTTCCGCAAAGCGGGTTATGAAGTGGCATTTGATGATTTTGGCACGGGATATTCCAATCTGCATAATTTGTCAGCGCTGAATGTCGATATCCTGAAGATCGACAAATCGTTTATTAGCACGTTGTCCACTAACAGCACCAGTCACTTGATTGCCGAACATATTATTGAGATGGCACAAAGCTTACACCTGAAGACGATTGCGGAAGGGGTGGAAACGAAGGAGCAAATCGAATGGCTGCTTGAACGCGGCGTACAGTATTGTCAGGGCTGGTATTTTGCGAAGGCGCTGCCGCCGCAGGAGTTCATGCACTGGATACAACGGTCGCCCGCCATACTGACGCAGAGCGGGCAATAATCTTACAGACGATGGCGGTAGTCGCTGGGAGTACGATCAAATTCGCGGCGAAACACACGCGAGAAGGTTTGTTGCGACACATAACCAAGATCCATCGCGATATCAAAAATAGGTCGCTCAGTTGTCCGCAGTTCAACGGCGGCCAGCAAAAGCCGACGCTGGCGGATGTAGTCACCCAAGGTCTGGCGCGTCACCGTGCGGAACATTCTTTGTAAATACCACTTCGAGTAACCTGATTTTTTCGCCACCGCCTCAATGTTCAGCGGTTGATCGATATGTTCATCAATCCATTCAATAAGAGTCTGAATAATCTGCTGATGGGACATAGGGCTGCCTCTTTCTCAGTATTCGATTCGTCGTTTTGTCTGTGGGCGAGTATAATTCCTCAAGTTAACTTGAGGTAAAGCGATTTATGGAAAAGAAATTACCCCGGATAAAAGCGCTGCTCACACCAGGTGAAGTCGCCAAACGTAGCGGCGTGGCGGTATCGACCCTGCATTTCTATGAAAGCAAAGGGTTAATCAGTAGCATGCGCAACAGCGGCAATCAGCGCCGATACAAACGTGATGTGTTGCGTTACGTCGCGATAATCAAGATTGCTCAACGCATCGGGATCCCGCTGGCCACGATCGGTGACGCGTTAGGGGTATTACCTGAGGGGCATTCGCTTAGTGCCAAAGAGTGGAAGCAGCTCTCTTCGCAATGGCGTGAAGAACTGGACCGACGCATCCATACTTTGGTGGCGCTACGCGATGAGCTGGATGGGTGTATTGGTTGCGGATGCTTGTCACGTAGCGATTGCCCGTTGCGTAACCCTGGCGATCAGCTTGGCGAGCAGGGGACCGGAGCGCGCCTGCTGGAAGATGATTAATTGGTTTAAAATATGTGACGGGTATGAAGGATATAAAACTAAAGCGCCACAGAGGGCGCTTTAGTTTGGTTCCGGTCTTTGTCTTTCACTCTATCCCGCTGGTTCACGGGAGGGTTTCCCCCGACATCAACACCCCTCAGTCGAGCACATTAGGGGAGGTTCCGGCCTGTGTTGATAATGTAAGTGTAAGCCACCTCCCTCCATTTGCCAGTGAAATGGTGATTTTTTAGCCAAAAAATTTTACGCATCTTCACCTGTTTTCTTGCGCGAGTTGCGCGAAATAAACACGCCGATGTTGTAATAACTCCGCGAAATTTGTTGCCAAATTGCGCATTGACGATAACGTTTGCGCATCGACTGGTTATTTCTTGCGCGTTATAAGAAGAAATGAGTAAAAAGCGGCAAAGTTCAGTTGAAAACCAGCGTATGATCGCTGGATAATCGTTTGCTTTTTTTTACCACCCGTTTTTTATGCGCGGAGCTAAACGTTTGCTTTTTTGCGACACCCCTATTGACGCAAACCTGGCACATGGAGAAAACGTTTAGCAGGCAGTGGATTGTCCAGCACGCATAATGACGAAAAAATAAACTCTCAGGGGATGTTTTCTATGTCTACGCCTTCAGCGCGTACCGGCGGTTCACTCGACGCCTGGTTTAAAATTTCGCTCCGCGGCAGTACCGTTCGTCAGGAAGTCGTTGCCGGATTAACGACCTTCCTGGCCATGGTCTACTCCGTTATCGTGGTTCCGGGGATGCTGGGTAAAGCCGGGTTCCCACCTGCTGCTGTATTTGTGGCGACCTGTCTGGTCGCGGGCGTCGGTTCTATTGTGATGGGCCTGTGGGCAAACTTGCCGCTGGCAATTGGTTGCGCCATTTCTCTGACCGCATTTACCGCATTCAGCCTGGTGCTGGGCCAACATATTAGCGTGCCCGTTGCGCTGGGTGCGGTGTTCCTGATGGGGGTCCTGTTTACCATCATTTCCGCGACCGGTATCCGTAGCTGGATCCTGCGCAATCTGCCGCAGGGCGTTGCGCATGGTACGGGGATTGGTATCGGCCTGTTCCTGCTGCTGATTGCGGCAAACGGTGTCGGTCTGGTAATTAAGAACCCGCTGGACGGCCTGCCGGTTGCGCTGGGTGACTTCGATACCTTCCCGGTCATTATGTCGTTAATTGGTCTGGCGGTGATTATTGGCCTCGAAAAACTGAAAGTACCGGGTGGCATTCTGCTGACCATTATCGGTATTTCAGTGGTTGGTCTGATTTTCGACCCGGCAGTGCATTTCTCCGGCATTTTTGCCATGCCGTCTCTGAGTGATGAAAACGGCAACTCGCTGATCGGCAGCCTGGATATCATGGGGGCACTGAACCCGATTGTCCTGCCGAGCGTGCTGGCGCTGGTCATGACCGCTGTCTTCGATGCAACCGGAACCATCCGCGCGGTAGCCGGACAGGCGAATCTGCTGGATAAAGACGGACAGATTATCGACGGTGGTAAGGCGCTGACCACTGACTCCCTGAGCAGCGTGTTCTCTGGTCTGGTGGGCGCAGCTCCGGCGGCGGTTTACATTGAATCCGCAGCGGGTACGGCGGCAGGCGGTAAAACTGGCCTGACAGCGATCACCGTTGGCGTACTGTTCCTGCTGATCCTGTTCCTCTCTCCGCTCTCTTATCTTGTACCTGTGTACGCAACGGCACCTGCGCTGATGTATGTGGGTCTGTTGATGCTGAGCAACGTCGCGAAAATCGATTTCGCTGACTTTGTCGACGCGATGGCGGGACTGGTTACGGCCGTATTTATCGTGCTGACCTGTAACATCGTTACCGGCATCATGATTGGCTTTGCGACCCTGGTAATTGGCCGCATCGTTTCTGGTGAATGGCGCAAACTGAACATCGGCACCGTGGTGATCGCCATCGCGCTGGTGGCCTTCTACGCCGGCGGTTGGGCTATCTGATTCTGATTTCCTGACGATCCTAAAAACGGGTGGCTTTGGCCGCCCGTTTTCATTTTCAGAACACACTCGTTGTCTTTTGCGTTACTCTCAATTAGATAGAATTGAGGCACGACGCCTCTCATTAGCAATCATAAGAAACATCGCAAACAGGGAACGCATGGAAATCTTTTTCACCATACTCATCATGACCCTTGTGGTCTCGCTGTCGGGGGTATTTACTCGCGTATTGCCCTTCCAACTTCCTTTACCCCTTATGCAGATCGCCATCGGCGCCTTGCTGGCGTGGCCGACGTTTGGTTTGCATGTGGAATTCGATCCTGAGCTGTTCCTGGTTCTGTTCATCCCGCCGCTGCTCTTTGCCGATGGCTGGAAGACGCCAACGCGTGAGTTTCTCGAGCACGGGCGAGAGATTTTCGGCCTGGCACTGGCGCTGGTGCTGGTCACGGTGGTCGGCATTGGATTTATGATTTACTGGCTGGTGCCGGGGATCCCTCTCATCCCAGCCTTTGCGCTGGCTGCTGTGCTATCGCCAACCGATGCCGTCGCACTTTCCGGCATTGTGGGAGAGGGACGTATACCGAAGAAAATCATGGGTATCCTGCAGGGCGAAGCGTTGATGAACGACGCCTCCGGTCTGGTCTCTCTGAAGTTTGCCGTCGCCGTGGCGATGGGGACGATGGTATTCACCGTTGGTGGCGCAACGCTTGAGTTCTTCAAAGTGGCGATTGGCGGCATCCTGGCTGGTTTTGTCGTCAGTTGGCTGTACGGCCGCTCCCTGCGCTTCCTCAGCCGCTGGGGCGGTGACGAGCCGGCAACGCAAATCGTCCTGCTGTTCCTGCTGCCGTTTGCGTCTTACCTGATTGCGGAACATATCGGCGTTTCCGGTATCCTCGCGGCGGTCGCTGCCGGGATGACGATCACCCGTTCCGGGGTGATGCGCCGCGCGCCACTGGCGATGCGTTTACGTGCTAACAGTACCTGGGCGATGCTGGAGTTTGTATTTAACGGCATGGTCTTCTTGCTGTTAGGGCTACAGTTACCGGGAATTCTGGAGTCTTCTTTGGCGGCGGCCGAGGCCGATCCGAATGTTGAAATCTGGATGCTGTTTACCGATGTCGTGCTGATTTACGTGGCGCTAATGCTGGTGCGTTTTGGCTGGCTGTGGACCATGAAAAAGTTCAGTCTGCGCTTCCTGAAGAAAAAACCGATGGAGTTTGGATCCTGGACGACGCGTGAAATCATGATCGCCTCTTTTGCCGGTGTACGCGGGGCCATTACCCTCGCCGGTGTACTCTCCATTCCTCTGTTGTTACCGGACGGTAGCGGCTTCCCGGCGCGATATGAGCTGATCTTCCTTGCCGCAGGCGTGATCCTGTTCTCGTTGTTTGTTGGCGTGGTGATGCTGCCGATTCTGCTACAACATCTGGAAGTGGCAGACCACTCGCAGCAGCAGAAAGAGGAACGTATTGCCCGCGCCGCCACGGCAGAAGTGGCGATTGTCGCGATCCAGAAAATGGAGGAGCGACTGGCCGCGGACACCGAAGAGAACATCGATAACCAGTTGCTCACCGAGGTGAGTTCACGCGTGATTGGTAACCTGCGTCGACGCGCCGACGGGCGCAACGATGTGGAAAGCTCTATGCAGGAAGAAAACCTCGAACGACGTTTCCGCCTGGCAGCGCTGCGTTCAGAACGCGCGGAGCTTTATCACCTGCGCGCCACGCGTGAAATCAGCAATGAAACGCTGCAAAAACTACTGCACGACCTGGATTTGCTGGAAGCGCTGTTGATTGAGAATCAGTAAACGATAGCGCCTGATGCGCTACGCTTATCAGGCCTACAAGACCGGCAACAGCGATGTAGGCCGGATTAGGCGCTAGCCGCATCCGGCGAAAGGTGTGCCTGATGCGCTACGCTTATCAGGCCTACAAGATCGGGAATAGTGATGTAGGCCGGATAGGGCGTCAGCCGCATCCGGCGAAGGGTGTGCCTGATGCGCTACGCTTATCAGGCCTACAAGATCGGGAATAGTGATGTAGGCCGGATAGGGCGTCAGCCGCATCCGGCGAAGGGTGTGCCTGATGCGCTACGCTTATCAGGCCTACAAGACCGGCAATAGCGATGTAGGCCGGATAAGGCGCTAGCCGCATCCGGCGAAGGGTGTGCTTGATGCGCTACGCTTATCAGGCCTACAAGACCGGCATACCGATGTAGGCCGGATAAGGCGTTAGCCGCATCCGGCGAAGGGGTGCCTGATGCGCTACGCTTATCAGGCCTACAAAACCGGCAATAGCGATGTAGGCCGGATAAGGCGTTAGCCGCATCCGGCGAAAGGTGGGCCAAATGGCGCGCAACTGGCTGCAAGAAATTATTCATCGTGTAATTTGCGAGCGACATTCCTGAACGAATCCATCCCTCTTGTCGATTCCCTCTTTTCTCCATACGGTTGAGGAAAGGGGGAAACATGTCCAACTATCGACGAAATTACATCAATGGGGGAACCTGGTTTTTTACGGTAAATCTGCAGGACCGTCGAAGCCACCTTCTGACAGACAACATTCACGCGCTTCGGTGTGCAATCGCTGCGGTCAAAAAGGTTAGGCCTTTTCGCATCAATGCGTGGGTCGTTTTACCCGAGCATATGCATTGTATATGGACGTTACCTGGCAATGATGCGGATTATTCCTCTCGCTGGCGGGAAATTAAGAAGCATTTCACCCACTCATTGTCTTCCCGACATATCTGGCAATCTCGCTTTTGGGAGCACACCATCCGTGATGAACATGATTATCGCCAGCATGTTGATTATATTTACATTAACCCTGTGAAGCACGCCTGGGTAAAACAGGTACAGGATTGGCCTTTTTCAACATTTCATCGTGATGTGAGGCACGGTTTGTACCCGCAAGATTGGGCAGGTGAAATCATGGATTTTAATGCGGGCGAACGTGCCTGATGCGCTACGCTTATCAGGCCTACAACACCGGCATACCGATGTAGGCCGGATGCGGCTAACGCCTTATCCGGCATTTTACGACGCTTGCGGTAGCCAAAACCCTTCACAGCATTTGAGCCACGCCTGGGCGCTGTGCGACAGATAAACGCCTTCGCGCCAAATCATGCCCAACTGCCAGCGTAAGTCGCTCTCCAGAGGAATCCAGCGCAACGTTTGCTTATCCAGCCGCTGGCAAATCGGCTCCGGTAAAATGGCAATCCCGACCCCGGCTTGTACCATTGCCGCCAGAAAATCCCACTGCCCGCTGCGAACCGCGATGCGGGGCTTGACGTTGTGTTGGCTAAACAGCTCAAGCAATTGGCGGCTCAACGCGAAATCTTCGTTGTAGATAAGCAGCGGATGTTCCGCCAGCGCCTCGGGGGAAATGGATTCGCACGTTGTCCACTGACCGGAGCGAGGAACCAACACGCAGAGTGGATGGCTAAAAAGCGGTAAGGTTGCCAGACCGCTCTCTTCTTCAACTGGCAGCGCGGTCATCGCGACATCCAGGTCACCGTTCATTACCGCCTGCTGAACGGTTAAGCCGCCAAATTCAGAGACCTTCAGCTCAACGCCGGGATAGCGCTGGCGAAACAGGCCGATCGGCCCAGCCATTAACATCCCCACCATGGGCGGGATACCGAGGCGCAGCACGCCCTTGTTGAGGTGATTTATGTCACTGAGTTCCGCTTCAAGCTGGCGAAACTCGGCAAGGATCGCCAGGCCGCGTTCGAAAACGACCTGCCCGGTGTCGGTTAACAGCAGTCGCCGACCATCGCGGATTAACAGCGTGCAGTTAAGCTCGTCTTCAAGGTTCTTCAACATCTTGCTGATGGTGGGCTGGGTGACAAAAAGCTTCTCCGCTGCGCGGGTAAAGCTCTGCTGACGAACCACTTCAACAAAATATCGCAGCGTTCTGATATCCATGATTATTCCTTAAGACTATGCCTGCAATGAGTTTAATTCATTTCAGTCCTGGAAGGGGGCTCTCTATACTGGCGCTCTCTATTTTTTAAGGACATACCCTCATGGCTGTGGCGATAAGCCGCGTGACGCCTGCTGTTATTCATCGACTCCAGATTCCTGTTCAGGTTCTGTTGTACGCAGGTCTTTTTGTATTTGCTCAATATCTTGTCTCCTGGCTGCATCTGCCGCTTCCTGCCAACCTGGTCGGGATGGTGCTGATGCTGGCGTTAATTGTCTGTCGGGTTATCCCGCTGAACTGGATTCGCGCAGGTGCTCGCTGGTTACTGGCTGAAATGCTGCTATTTTTTGTCCCGGCGGTGGTCGCCGTTGTGAACTACACGCAGCTGTTGCTGGTTGATGGCTGGCGTATATTTGCCGTGATTGCGATCAGTACGCTGATGGTGCTCGGCGCAACGGCGTGGGTGGTGGATAAAGTGTATCGCTATGAAATGCGCAGGCTAAACCGTGAGTAATTTCCAGTTAAGCGTGTTGTGTCTGGTGATTACGCTGGGTATCTACTTTGCCAATAAGCGCCTGTATCGCCGTTTTCGTAAATTACCCCTAATGCCATTAGTTCTCACCCCGGCCCTGCTGGTGCTGATGCTGGTCTTCGGCCATATCTCCTGGCAAAACTATATCGGTGAATCGCACTGGTTGCTGTGGTTGTTAGGCCCGGCGACCATCGCGTTTGCTGTTCCGGTGTATGACAACCTTGCCGTGATTAAGCGTCACTGGATGTCGCTGACGGCGGGCGTGGTAACGGCAACGCTGGTGGCCGTCACCAGTTCCGTATGGCTGGCGCGCCTGTTTATGTTGCCTGATGAGATCCAACGCAGTCTGGCGGTGCGCTCCGTCACCACACCGTTTGCGCTGGCGGCGGCAGAACCGTTGGGCGGGCAGCCGGACCTGGTGGCATTGTTCGTGGTGGTGACCGGCGTATTTGGTATGGCGGTCGGCGATGTGCTGTTTTTACGGCTTTCCATTCGTGAAGGGATGGCGAAAGGCGCAGGATTTGGCGCAGCATCGCACGGCGCAGGCACGGCACGCTCTTATGAACTCGGTCAGCAGGAAGGGGTCGTTGCCAGCCTGGTGATGATGCTTTCCGGCGTGGTAATGGTGCTGGTGGCACCGCTGGTGGCGAGGCTGATGTTCTGAGAAAGGATGTAATCCTCCGGCCCGAAAGCCGGAGGAGAAGGGAAGTTAGTGCGCGCGACCTTGTTCTACGCCGTACCCGGTCTGGGAACGGATGAACTGAGCACGGAACTGCTCGCGTTCGCGGTTGCCTTCTTCTGAGTTGTCGGTGGCAGAGAAGAACCAGATCCCGAGGAATGCTACGCTGATGGAGAACAGCGCCGGATACTCATACGGGAAAATGGCTTTTTCGTGACCGAGGATCTGGACCCAAATCGTTGGACCAAGAATCATCAGCACCACTGCCGTCAGCAGGCCTAACCAGCCACCCAACATTGCGCCACGCGTGGTCAGTTTCGACCAGTACATAGAGAGCAGAATGATGGGGAAGTTACAGCTCGCCGCGATGGCGAACGCCAGGCCGACCATGAAGGCGATGTTCTGGTTTTCGAACAGCACGCCGAGCACGATGGCAATCACGCCCAGCACCAGCACGGTGATTTTCGAAACCCGCAGCTCTTCACGTTCGGTGGCGCCTTTGCGGAACACGTTGGCGTACAGGTCGTGAGACACTGCCGATGCGCCCGCCAGCGTCAGACCGGCAACCACCGCCAGAATGGTGGCAAACGCCACGGCTGAGATGAAGCCGAGGAACAGGTTACCGCCCACCGCATTCGCCAGGTGAACCGCCGCCATGTTATTACCGCCAATCAGCGCGCCCGCAGCATCTTTGTACGCCGGATTTGCACCTACCAGCATGATTGCGCCAAAGCCGATGATAAAGGTCAGGATATAGAAATAACCCATAAAACCGGTGGCGTAGAACACGCTCTTACGTGCTTCACGGGCATCGCTAACCGTGAAGAAGCGCATCAGGATGTGCGGCAAGCCCGCCGTACCAAACATCAGGCCGAGACCTAATGACAGTGCGGAGATTGGGTCTTTTACCAACCCGCCCGGGCTCATAATGGCTGAACCTTTCGGGTGTACCGCCATCGCTTCGGTGAACAGATTATTGAAGCTAAAGCCGACGTGCTTCATCACCATAAAGGCCATAAAGCTGGCACCGAACAGCAACAGTACGGCTTTGATGATCTGTACCCAGGTGGTCGCCAACATGCCGCCAAACAAAACGTACATCATCATCAGCACGCCAACCAGTACGACAGCGATGTGATAGTTCAGACCAAACAGCAGCTCAATCAGCTTACCTGCACCAACCATCTGCGCGATCAGATACAGCGCAACCACCACCAGGGAACCACAGGCCGACAGAATACGGATTGGCCCTTGCTTCAGACGATAAGACGCAACGTCTGCAAAGGTGTAACGACCCAGGTTACGCAAACGCTCAGCAATCAGGAACAGAATAATTGGCCAGCCGACCAGGAAGCCGAGTGAATAGATCAGCCCGTCATAACCGGAGGTAAAGACCAGCGCGGAAATCCCGAGGAACGATGCCGCCGACATATAGTCGCCCGCAATCGCCAGCCCGTTCTGGAAACCGGTGATGTTACCGCCAGCGGTGTAGTAGTCATTACGCGAACGTACGCGCTTTGACGCCCAGTAGGTAATGCCGAGCGTAAAGATGACGAAAATCAGGAACATGATAATCGCCTGCCAGTTGGTTGGCTGGCGTTGGACTGCACCGCTAATAGCATCCGCCGCGTTTGCGGCGAAGGGCAGCGTGGCGGCAAGCGCCGTCAGGACTCTCTTCATGATGCTTTAACCTCGTGCAAAACCGCATTGTTCAGGCGATCGAATTCACCGTTTGCCCGCCAGATGTAGATCCCGGTCAGGATGAAGGAGATAAGGATCACACCGACCCCAATCGGAATACCGCGGGTGACGCTGGTTCCCGCGTGTAGCGGAGTACCCAGCCAGCCCGGCGCAAAGGCAATCAATAATATAAAGCTGATATAAACTGCCAGCATGATGATGGACAGAATGGTGGCAAACCGTTGCCGTTTTTCTACTAACTCCCTGAAACGCGCACTGTCTTCTATCCGCTGATAAATTTGGTCATTCATCACAGAGCTCTCCAGAGGTCCCCCTGCGTCTTTCGTGCTACAAGTTCGTTGGCCGCACTTGCCCACCCCAGTCACATAGTGAACTATGCTTTTGGGGATGTGCTCGCTTGCCGCCTTCCTGTAACACGAAATCCTTTGGGGGGAGGTTTTTTATATTTCCCTCCCGGTGAAGAGAGGGTAGGGTCAGATTTGTAGGCCGGATAAGACGCTTTCGCGTCGCCATCCGGCATTTTCAGGACTTTGTTATGATGGCATCGCGATGGCCTGCTTCTCTTCGAGCAGTTTCTCCACGACGCCAGGATCGGCGAGGGTCGAGGTATCGCCCAGATTGCTGGTATCGCCCGCCGCAATTTTGCGCAGGATGCGGCGCATGATTTTGCCGGAGCGGGTTTTCGGCAGTGAGTCGGTCCAGTGCAGCACGTCTGGCGTTGCCAGCGGGCCAATTTCTTTACGCACCCAGTTGCGAACTTCGGCGTACAACTCAGGTGACGGCTCTTCACCGTGATTCAGCGTGACGTAGGCGTAGATCGCCTGGCCTTTAATATTGTGCGGAATTCCCACCACCGCGGCTTCGGCAATCTTCGGATGTGACACCAGCGCCGATTCGATTTCAGCCGTTCCCAGACGGTGGCCAGAGACGTTCAGCACATCGTCCACACGTCCGGTGATCCAGTAATAGCCATCTTCGTCACGGCGCGCGCCGTCGCCGCTGAAGTACATATTCTTGAAGGTAGAGAAGTAGGTTTGCTCAAAGCGTTCGTGATCGCCAAACAGCGTTCTCGCCTGGCCTGGCCACGAGTCGGTAATCACCAGGTTACCTTCCGTCGCGCCTTCCAGTGGATTACCTTCGTTATCGACAATCGCAGGCTGTACGCCAAAGAACGGACGGGTTGCAGAACCGGCTTTCAGCTCGGTAGCGCCCGGCAGTGGGGTGATCATGAATCCCCCGGTTTCGGTCTGCCACCAGGTATCGACGACCGGGCATTTTTCGTTGCCGATCTTCTTCCAGTACCACTCCCACGCTTCCGGGTTGATCGGCTCGCCAACGGAACCCAGGATACGCAGCGACGAACGGTCAGTACCTTCAATCGCTTTGTCGCCTTCTGCCATCAGTGCGCGAATGGCGGTCGGTGCGGTATACAGAATATTGACCTGGTGCTTGTCCACAACCTGCGACATACGCGCAGGCGTTGGCCAGTTTGGTACGCCTTCGAACATCAGCGTGGTTGCGCCGCAGGCCAGCGGACCGTACAGCAGGTAGCTGTGTCCGGTTACCCAACCCACGTCAGCGGTGCACCAATAGATATCGCCTTGATGGTAATCAAACACGTACTTAAAGGTGGTTGCAGCGTAGACCAGATACCCGCCGGTAGTGTGCAGCACGCCTTTCGGCTTGCCGGTTGAACCGGAGGTATACAGGATAAACAGCGGATCTTCCGCGTTCATCTCTTCCGGTTGGTGTTCTGAGCTGGCTTTCTCGATAAGATCGGACCACCACAGGTCACGGCCTTCCTGCCACTCCGTTTTACCACCGGTACGTTTGAGGACGACCACATGTTCAACGGTTTTCACATTCGGGTTTTTCAGCGCATCATCGACGTTCTTTTTCAACGGGATAGCGCGTCCGGCGCGTACGCCTTCATCGGCGGTGATCACCAGGCGTGAATTAGAGTCGATGATACGTCCGGCGACGGCTTCCGGTGAGAAACCACCGAAGATGACAGAATGCACGGCCCCTATGCGGGCACAGGCCAGCATGGCAACCGCAGCCTCTGGCACCATCGGCATATAAATGGCCACCACGTCACCTTTTTTAATGCCTAAATCCAGTAGCGTATTGGCGAAACGGCAGACATCGCGATGCAACTCGCGATAGGTAATGTTTTTGCTTTGGGTAGCGTCATCGCCTTCCCAGATAATGGCGGTACGATCGCCGTTTGCCTGCAGATGGCGGTCAAGGCAGTTTGCGGCCAGGTTCAGGGTGCCGTCTTCGTACCATTTAATAGACACATTGCCTGGTGCGAAGGAGGTGTTCTTCACCTGGCTGTACGGCTTGATCCAATCAAGAATCTTTCCCTGCTCGCCCCAAAATGTGTCGGGTTCGTTAACGGATTGCTGGTATTTCTCTGCGTACTGCTCCGGATTTATCAGGCAACGATCCGCAATGTTTGCGGGAATAGCGTGTTTATGTATTTGGCTCATGGCTTTTGTTCTCCTTGTAGGATGTTAATAATATGTCTCATAAACGTTAAATGTAGGGGCTTTGAGAGTTTTGTTTAGTATTTGCGCGGCAGATCACGCAATAAACGAATTGTGCAAATTAGCGACAAACTGAATTTTGAAGGGAACTAGCAAAAATTGATTAAATCTCGCGATAACATGCAGTTATCTAAAGGATTGTTGAAAAGGTGATCTATCTCTGAATTAGACAAAAGAGTGAGAGGTTAGAGGGGTGTTATAACTCTAAAGTGGTATTTTACATACACTTACAATTGATTAAAAACAACATTTTCAGTGTGGTTTCTTGTTACAAATAGGGTGGAGCAATGTCATGACAGTATTCGTGTGGTTGCTGTTGTGGAAAACAATAAAAGAACCGCCATTGCAGATAATGGCGTCATCTGGATGAGACCCCTATGGCAAGGATAAAATCACGCGTACGCCGTTTCTTCAGCCTGTTATTACCTTTATTATTTATTTCTGCTGTTCACGCTGAACAAACTTCTGTACCTGCAAAAACCGTCACCGTTGAAGCGAAGAATGAAACCTTCGCACCTCAGCATCCCGATCAATATCTCTCCTGGAAAGCCACGTCTGAGCAATCAGCCCGTGAAGATGCACTGGCAGAAGATCCGCGTCTGGTGATCCTGTGGGCGGGATACCCATTCTCGCGCGATTACAACAAACCGCGGGGACACGCGTATGCCGTGACTGATGTCCGTGAAACCTTACGTACCGGCGCACCAAAAACGGCAGAAGATGGTCCGCTGCCGATGGCTTGCTGGAGCTGTAAAAGCCCGGACGTAGCGCGTCTTATCCAGAAAGACGGTGAAGATGGCTACTTCCACGGTAAATGGGCGCGCGGCGGTCCGGAAATTGTTAACAACCTCGGTTGTGCGGATTGCCATAATACCGCGTCACCAGACTTCGCCAAAGGCAAGCCAGAACTGACCCTGTCGCGTCCTTATGCAGAACGCGCGATGGAAGCCATCGGTAAACCGTTTGAGAAAGCCGGTCGCTTTGACCAGCAATCCATGGTCTGCGGCCAGTGCCACGTGGAATACTACTTCGACGGTAAAAACAAAGCCGTTAAGTTCCCGTGGGACGACGGCATGAAAGTCGAGAACATGGAGAAATACTACGACAACATTGCTTTCTCTGACTGGACCAACTCCCTGTCTAAAACGCCGATGCTGAAAGCGCAGCACCCGGAGTATGAAACCTGGAGCGCGGGCATTCACGGCAAGAACAACGTGACCTGTATCGACTGTCACATGCCGAAAGTGCAAAACGCGGAAGGCAAGATCTATACCGACCATAAGATTGGTAACCCGTTCGACAACTTCCCTCAGACCTGCGCGAACTGCCACACCCAGGACAAAGCATCCCTGCAAAAAGTGGTCGCCGAGCGTAAACAGGCTATTCATGACCTGAAAATCAAAGTTGAAGATCAGCTGGTTCGTGCGCACTTCGAAGCGAAAGCCGCATGGGATGCGGGCGCGACTGAAGCGGAAATGAAGCCGATTCTGGAAGATATCCGTCACGCACAATGGCGTTGGGACCTGTCTATCGCCTCACACGGCATTCATATGCACGCCCCGGAAGAAGGCCTGCGGATGCTGGGTAGCGCAATGGATAAAGCCGCCGACGCGCGTACCAAACTGGTCCGTCTGCTGGCGACCAAAGGCATCACGCATGAAATTCCGTTGCCGGATATCTCGACCAAAGAGAAAGCCCAGGCGGCGATTGGTCTGAACATGCAGCAAATCAATGCTGAGAAGCAGGACTTCATCAAAACGGTGATTCCGCAGTGGGAAGATCAGGCGCGTAAAAACGGTCTGTTAAGCCAATAACCCCATTTCGCCCCGCAAGGGGCGGATAACTCAACGGAGTGAATATGAGCGTATTACGTTCGTTATTAACTGCTGGGGTGCTGGCGTCAGGCTTGTTATGGAGCCTGAGTGGAATCACTGCCACGCCAACGCCGCAGGAGTCGGATCAACGCTGGACGGTTACCCAACAGCGTAATCCGGATGCCGCCTGTCTGGACTGTCACAAGCCGGATACCGAAGGCATGCATGGTAAGCATGCGGAAGTCATCAACCCGAATAACAAACTGCCGGTCACCTGCACCAACTGTCACGGCCAGCCATCACCGAACCACCGTGAAGGGGTGAAAGATGTGATGCGCTTTAATGAGCCGATGTACAACGTGGAGCAGCAGAACAGCGTCTGTATGTCCTGTCACCTGCCTGAGCAGCTGCAAAAAGCGTTCTGGCCGCACGATGTCCATGTAACCAAAGTGGCGTGTGCCAGCTGTCACTCACTGCATCCGAAGCAAGACACGATGCAAACGCTGAGCGATAAAGGACGGATCAAGATTTGCGTCGATTGCCACAGCGATCAGCGTAACAATCCGAACTTTAACCCGGCGTCGATTCCGTTGCTTAAGGAGCATCCATGAGTTGCTCTCGTCGCCAGTTTATCACCGGCGTCGGCGCGCTGGTGGCAGTGAGCGGGACGGCGGGGCGCGTTGTGGCGAAGACGCTGAACATCAACGGCGTGCGTTACGGTATGGTACATGATGAGTCATTATGCATCGGCTGTACGGCCTGTATGGATGCTTGTCGCGAAGTCAACAACGTGCCGGAAGGCGTATCGCGTCTGACGATTATTCGCAGTGAGCCGCAGGGAACGTTTCCTGATGTGAAGTATCGCTTCTTCCGTCACTCGTGCCAGCACTGCGACCACGCTCCCTGCGTTGACGTCTGCCCGACGGGGGCATCGTATCGTGATGCCGCCAGCGGCATTGTGGATGTGAACCCGGACCTTTGCGTTGGCTGCCAGTACTGCATTGCCGCGTGTCCTTATCGCGTGCGCTTTATCCATCCGGTGAGCAAAACGGCGGATAAATGCGATTTCTGCCGGAAAACCAACCTGAAAGCGGGCAAACAGCCCGCCTGCGTTGAGTCATGTCCGACGAAGGCGCTGACGTTTGGTAATCTGGACGATCCCAACAGCGATATCTCCCGTTTGTTGCAGCAGAAAACGACCTACCGTTACAAGCTGGCGTTAGGTACAAAACCGAAGGTCTACCGCGTTCCCTTTAAATTTGGGGAGGTGAGCCAATGACATCCGCTTCTGCATTTCATTTTGAATCACTGGTGTGGGACTGGCCCATTGCCATCTATCTGTTCCTGATAGGTATCTCTGCCGGACTGGTCACGCTGGCGATTCTGCTGCGTCGCTTCCATCCGGAGGCGGGCGGTTCGGACAGCACGCTGCTGCGCACTACGCTGGTGTTAGGGCCGGGGGCGATTATCCTCGGTCTGTTGATTCTGGTGTTCCACCTGACGCGGCCATGGACTTTCTGGAAACTGATGTTCCACTACAGCTTCACTTCGGTGATGTCGATGGGGGTCATGCTGTTCCAGTTGTACATGGTGGTGTTAGTGCTGTGGCTGGCAAAAATCTTTGAAAAAGAGGTGATTGCCCTGCAACAGCGCTGGCTGCCGCGGTTAGGTATCGTGCAGAAAGTATTGACGTTGATCGCGCCTTTCCATCGTGCGCTTGAGACGTTAATGCTGGTGCTGGCGGTCCTGCTCGGGGCGTACACCGGTTTTCTGCTGTCGGCGCTGAAATCTTACCCGTTCCTGAATAACCCGATCCTGCCGGTGCTGTTCCTGTTCTCTGGGATCTCCTCCGGTGCCGCGGTGGCGCTGATCGCCATGGCGTTACGCCATCGTAGCAACCCGCACAGTACCGAAGCGCACTTTGTGCATCGCATGGAAGTCCCGGTGGTATGGCTGGAGATCTTCCTGCTGGCGGCGTTCTTCGTCGGTCTGGCGCTGGGCGATGACGGCAAAATGCGCGCGCTGGCGGCGGCACTGGGCGGCGGATTCTGGACCTGGTGGTTCTGGCTTGGCGTGGCTGGGCTTGGGCTGATACTGCCGATGCTGCTAAAACCCTGGGCCAACCGCAGTTCGACGTTTCATGGCGTGCTGGCAGTCTGCGGTGCCAGCCTGACCGGCGTACTGCTGCTGCGTTTTTTTATACTCTATGCGGGTCAGCTAACCGTTGCGTAAGGTGATATCTGGACGTTCTCCTTCCTGAAGCCGGTTTTCTGGCGCTGTTATTAAGCCTTGGGGTCAACGTGTTGACCCCGCTTGCCGTGTTGGTGGGTGTCCGCCAGCGCTGGCAAGGGGTGATGCGCCTTGCAACGGTGGGCGTGTGGGCGCAATTTACCCTGCTACTGCTGGCTTTTGCCATTCTGGTATTCTGCTTTTTGACCAGCGACTTTTCGGTGGTCTACGTTGCTCAGCACAGCTACAGCCTGCTGCCGTGGGGATTAAAACTGGCGGCGGTGTGGGGCGGTCATGAAGGATCGCTGCTGCTGTGGGTGCTGTTTCTTTCCGGCTGGAGCGCGCTGTTCGCTTTACGCTATCGGCGTGATACCGACGCGCTGTTTCCGCTGACGCTCAGCGTCCTTTCAATGATAACGGCCCTGCTGCTGCTGTTTGTGGTGGTATGGTCCGATCCGTTCGTGCGCATCTTCCCGCCTGCCATTGAAGGGCGCGACCTTAACCCGATGCTGCAACATCTCGGGTTAATCCTCCATCCACCTCTGCTGTACCTGGGTTACGGTGGTTTGATGGTGGCGGCAGGCGTGGCGCTGGCCTCGCTGCTACGTGGTGACTTTAATGCGCAGAGCGCCTGGGTGTGCTGGCGCTGGGCGCTGCCCGGCTGGTGCGCGCTGACGCTGGGGATTATCCTCGGCTCCTGGTGGGCCTACTGCGAGCTGGGCTGGGGCGGCTGGTGGTTCTGGGACCCGGTTGAAAATGCTTCCTTATTACCCTGGCTTTCCGCCAGCGCGCTGCTGCATAGCCTGTATATCACGCGCCAGCGCGGAATCTTCCGCCACTGGTCGCTGCTACTGGCGATCGTCACGCTGATTTTATCGCTGCTTGGGACGCTGATTGTACGTTCCGGCATTCTCGTTTCGGTGCATGCTTTCGCGTTGGATAACGTCCGCGCCGCGCCGCTGTTTGCGCTGTTTACCGTGTTGAGTCTGGCGTCGCTCGGGCTGTACGCCTGGCGGGGCCAGCAAGTCCGGCAGAATGCGCGTTTTGGCGGTTGGTCACGCGAGATGCTGATTCTGGTTGCGCTGCTGCTCTTTAGTGCGGTGCTGCTGATTGTGTTGATTGGCACGCTCTACCCGATGATTTACGGGCTGTTCGGCTGGGGACGGCTCTCCGTAGGCGCACCGTACTTTAACCGTGCTACGCTGCCCTTTGGCCTGCTGATGCTGCTGGTTATCGTGCTGGCAACGGTCAGAAGCCGCAACGTGTCTTTCCGCATCCAGCTTCCGGCACTGCTGGCGCATGCTGGGGTGCTGGTGTTTGCGGCGGGGATCGTCTTTTCCAGCGGTAGCCGTCAGGAGATAAGCCTGAACCTGAGCCCTGGGCAGCAGGTTGAACTGGCGGGTTACATTTTCCGTTTTGAGCGTCTCGACCTGGAAGCCAAAGGTAACTACACCAGTGAAAAAGCGCAGATCACGCTGTGGCACAATGAGAAACGTATTGGCAGCCTGCAACCCGAAAGGCGCTTCTATGCCGCGCGCCGTCAACAGATGATGGAGCCGGGGATCCGCTGGAATCTGATGCATGACTGGTACACGGTAATGGGTGAAAAAACCGGACCTGACCGCTATGCCATGCGTTTGTACGTGCAGACCGGCGTGCGCTGGATTTGGGGTGGGGGACTATTAATGGTCTTTGGCGCGCTGCTGAGCGCATGGCGAGGAAGGAAGCATCCAGAGTTATTGCCTGATGGCGCTGCGCTTATCAGGCCTACGAGTGAAAAGCAGGGTAGGCCGGATAAGGCGTTCACGCCGCCATCCGGCAAAACGATGTTACTTGTGGCTTTACTGATTTTTCTACCTTTTACCACCCATGCCCAGGTTGTGGATACCTGGCACTTTGAAAATCCGCAACAGCAGGAACAAGCGCTGTCCATTGCCAGCCAGCTTCGCTGCCCACAGTGTCAGAACCAAAACCTACTGGAATCCAATGCGCCGGTAGCGGTCAGTATGCGCCATCAGGTTTATAGCATGGTGGCGGAAGGGAAAAGCGAAGCTGAGATCACGACATGGATGACCGAGCGTTATGGTGACTTCGTTCGTTATAATCCGCCGCTGAATGAGCAAACGCTGCTGCTGTGGGCGTTACCGTGCCTGTTGTTATTGCTGGTAGGTGTGGTGGTCTGGCGAGTGAGAAGACGTCAGCATACGGAGGAAGGTGAACAATGAACCAGTCCGAACCGCTGTTACGCCCAATGCCTGTGAAGCGGCTGACCGCTGCGGCGGTGCTGATGGTTGTGGCCTGCATTGGAGGCTACTTGTTGACGCCAAAATGGCAGGCGGTTCGTCAGGAGCAGACGAGACTGGCGGACCCTTTACATGCTTTCTCCGATGAGAATGTTCAGGAAAAACAGTTGCTTTTGCTGCAATCGCAGATTCGCGCTAATCCCCAGGACGGCGTGAAATGGGCGCAACTCGGGGAGTACTATCTTTGGCAAAACGCGTATCATAATGCGCTGCTGGCCTACGAGCAGGCGCTGCGTGTCGGCGGTGAAAATGCTGAGATCTATTCAGCGATGGCAACGGTATTGTATTACCAGTCCGGACAACATATGACGCCACCCACTCGCGAGATGATTGATAAGGCTCTGGCGCTGGACCCGGCAGAGGTCACCGCGCTGATGCTGTTAGCCTCAGATGCGTTTATGCAGGCAGACTACGCCCAGGCTATTTCAGTGTGGCAAAAGGTTATGGATTTAAACTCGCCTAGGGTGAACCGGGCACAGCTCGTTGACTCTATTAATATGGCGAAGTTATTGCAGAATCGGCAAAAATAAATTTGTTTTTTTTGTGATTTGTATCATTTGGCCTGTTTAAAAAACAGGCAAACGAACAAATGGGCGAAAAAAACTCACACCATGACTTCTTCATTTTTGAACATATTAAAATTCTTTTATAACAAAAAGTTATTCATCAATACCGCGATAAAATTGCATTTTTATGCATAAAATCAGCCAAAAGCCCTGTTCTTAGAGGGTTGCGCGGAATGCCATGCAGATGATAATGATAATAAGCGTTAAAAAACTCCATAAACGAACGCAACACAATTCATACCCTTTCAGTATGTACTATTCCCACACACCGCATGTGGAATAGCGCTCCATCGAGGAAGTCCGTTGTTATGAAAAATTTGAAAGTCAGCCTGGCATGGCAGATTCTAATCGCCATGGTGCTGGGCATTCTGCTAGGGAGTTACCTGCATTACCATAGTGACAGCCGTGAATGGCTGGTTGTAAACCTGCTGTCACCGGCGGGCGATATCTTTATCCATCTGATCAAAATGATCGTTGTGCCCATTGTCATCTCTACGCTGGTTGTCGGTATTGCCGGAGTCGGTGATGCAAAACAGCTGGGCCGCATTGGCGCCAAAACTATTCTCTATTTCGAAGTGATCACCACCGTGGCGATTATCCTTGGGATCACGCTGGCTAATGTGTTCCAGCCGGGTTCCGGGATTGATATGTCGCAACTGGCGACCGTGGATATTTCGAAATATCAAAGCACGACTGCAGAAGTACAGAGCCACGCGCATGGTTTGATGGGGACAATTTTGTCACTGGTGCCGACCAATATCGTCGCCTCGATGGCAAAAGGCGATATGCTGCCGATTATCTTCTTCTCGGTGCTGTTCGGTTTAGGTTTGTCTTCCCTGCCGGCAACTCACCGCGAACCGCTGGTTACCGTGTTCCGCTCTATTTCCGAAACCATGTTTAAAGTGACCCACATGGTTATGCGCTATGCGCCAGTCGGCGTTTTCGCGCTGATTGCCGTTACCGTCGCAAACTTCGGTTTTGCCTCCCTGTGGCCGCTGGCGAAGCTGGTGCTGTTGGTGCACTTTGCCATCCTGTTCTTCGCGCTGGTGGTGCTGGGGATTGTCGCGCGTATCTGCGGTTTGAGCATCTGGATCCTGATCCGCATTCTGAAAGACGAGTTGATTCTGGCTTACTCTACCGCCAGCTCCGAGAGCGTACTGCCGCGTATTATCGAGAAGATGGAAGCCTATGGCGCACCGGCTTCAATCACCAGCTTTGTGGTGCCGACCGGCTACTCATTCAACCTTGATGGTTCAACGCTGTACCAGAGTATTGCCGCGATCTTTATTGCGCAGCTGTATGGTATCGACCTGTCGCTGTGGCAGGAAATAGTGCTGGTGTTGACGTTGATGGTGACCTCGAAAGGGATTGCGGGCGTGCCGGGCGTATCATTCGTGGTGCTGCTGGCAACGCTGGGCAGCGTGGGGATCCCGCTGGAAGGCCTGGCGTTTATTGCCGGTGTTGACCGTATCCTCGACATGGCGCGTACCGCGCTGAACGTGGTGGGTAACGCACTGGCGGTGCTGGTTATCTCCAAGTGGGAACACAAATTTGACCGCAAAAAAGCGCTGGCCTATGAGCGCGAAGTATTAGGTAAGTTTGATAAGACCGCCTTGTAGGCCGGATAAGGCAACGCCGCCATCAGGCAACCTGCTCCGGGTTGCCTGATGGCGCTACGCTTATCAGGCCTACAACGACTACCCGTTGGTTAACTTATCAAACTCTTCGCAGCCGGTATCGAATCCTTCCGTACAGCTCAGATTCAGCCAGTGCAGTGCCTTCTGTTTATTCTTCACGATAAAACCCTGCTCACCGTTTAAGAACATCATCCCGGCCCAGTATTCGGAATAGCCGGTGCGGGAAATGGCAGAGCTACGTTTGAAATACCACGTCGCTTTCTCATCGTCTGCGGGAATACCCACGCCGTTGGCGTAAATCAGCCCAAGCAGCATTTGCGCGTCGACGGCGGAGTCGTTTTCCAGGTCTTCGGAGGCGTTTTGCAGCAAGGTAATGGCTTTGGGGTAATCGGTGTGTCCAGCCTGAGTGTTGACCAGAATACGCGCCAGCGTAATTTCCCCTGTCTTACTGCCTGCCTGGGTCGCTTTTTCCGCCAGCGTTTTGGCCTCGGGATAATCCAGACTGACCGGATTGGTAATCTTAATCTGCGCCAGCAAAGCCCAGGCATCCGCATCGCCGTTATCGGCGGCTTTTTGCGCCCAGTATTCCGCTTTACCCAAATCGCCTGAACTAAACCAGGTATCAGCGAGGAAATATTGTGCGCGTCGGTCTCCGGACTCGGCGGCTTTCAAAAACTGACTACCGGGCTCTTCGGCATGGACAAAGCATGTCATTAACACCATCAAGGCGAAAAGTCGTTTCATCTTATATTTAGATTTAGTGTAGGGAATGAACAGTATAGAGAGATTATGTGCATAAAAAAACGGCCTCCGAATGGAGGCCGTCAGGGGAAGCTTAACCCATCGCGCTTTCGCGCAGGCTGGCTTTCAGCTTGGTGTACTCATCAATGACATACTGCTCGGCAGCGCGCTGATCGGCAATGCGTTCAACGTTAACAGCACAGTACTTGTACTCCGGCGTTTTGGTAATCGGGCTTAAGTTCTCGGTTACTAGCTCATTACATGCGCCAATCCACCACTGGTAGGTCATGTAAATTGCGCCTTTGTTTGGACGATCGCTGACTGCCGCACGGGTAATGACCCGACCTTTACGCGAGTTCACCCACACCAGCTCTTCATCCTGGATGCCCAGGCGTTCTGCATCGGCGGTGTTGATCTGGGCATAGCCCGGTTCATCCGCCAGCGCGGCCAACGCCGCACAGTTACCGGTCATCGAACGGCAAGAGTAGTGGCCGACTTCACGCACTGTAGACAGTACCATCGGGTACTCCTCAGTGAGTTTGTCGATTGGCGCTACCCAGTCGCAGGTGAAGAACTGCGCCAGGCCGTTCGGGGTGTCGAACTTCTCTTTGAAGAGATAAGACGTACCCTGGTCGGCCTCTGAGGTGTCGCGGCAAGGCCACTGGATATAACCCAGTTCGCCCATTTTCTCGTAAGTGGCACCGTAGAAATCCGGGCACAGATGACGCAACTCGTCCCAGATTTCCTGGGTGTTGTTGTAGTGCATCGGGTAGCCCATACGGGTGGCGATTTCACTGATAATCTGCCAGTCCGTTTTCAGATCCCACTTCGGCTCAACGGCTTTAAAGAAGCGCTGGAAGCCACGGTCAGCTGCGGAGAATACGCCTTCATGCTCACCCCATGACGTAGACGGTAAAATAACGTCTGCGGCAGCGGCAGTTTTGGTCATGAAGATATCCTGCACGATGACCAGTTCCAGATCCTCAAAGCCTTTGCGCACTGCGGAGAGTTCAGCATCGGTTTGTAATGGATCTTCACCCATGATGTACGCCGCGCGTACTTCGCCATGCGCTGCACGGTGCGGCAGTTCGCTGATGCGATAGCCGGTATGAGCAGGCAGACTTTCCACGCCCCAGGCTTTAGCGAACTTCTCGCGGTTAGCCGGATCTTTCACATACTGATAGCCCGGATAAGTATCCGGCAGCGCGCCCATGTCACATGCGCCCTGAACGTTGTTCTGCCCACGAACCGGGTTAACGCCCACGCTCGGCTTACCGAGGTTGCCGGTCAGCATTGCGAGGCTGGTCAGTGAACGCACGGTTTCCACGCCCTGATAGAACTGGGTAACACCCATGCCCCACAGGATGGCCGCGCTTTTCGCCGTGGCATACATACGTGCAGCCTGACGAATATCCTGCGCGCTAACGCCAGTGATATCTTCGACGGACTCCGGCGTGTAGCCTTCGACGATCTTGCTGTACTCTTCGAATCCTTCCGTACGGGAGGCGACGAACGCCTGGTCATACAGTTTTTCTTCGATGATGACATGACCCATAGCGTTGAGCAGCGCGATGTTCGAGCCGTTTTTCAACGCGATGTGCATGTCGGCAATACGCGCGGTTTCAATTTTGCGCGGATCGCAGACGATGATTTTCGCCCCGTTACGTTTAGCATTAATCACGTGATTCGCCACGATCGGGTGGGAATCCGCCGGGTTGTACCCGAAGATGAATACTAAATCTGTGTTATCAATTTCATTGATAGCATTACTCATTGCGCCGTTACCGACCGATTGGTGCAGACCTGCAACCGATGGGCCGTGTCAGACGCGAGCGCAGCAGTCAACGTTATTGGTACCAATAACGGCGCGCGCGAATTTTTGCATTACATAGTTGGTTTCGTTACCCGTACCGCGAGATGAACCGGTCGTCTGAATAGCGTCCGGGCCATACTTCGCTTTGATGGCGCTCAGACGACTGGCGACGTAATCAAGCGCTTCATCCCAGGAAACGGATTCCAGTTTGCCGCCACGCTGGCGACGGATCATAGGGGTTTTCAGACGAGGGGTCAGGATCTGGGTATCATTGATAAAATCCCAGCCATAGTAGCCCTTCAGACACAGGGTACCCTGGTTGGTTTTCCCCTGCGCCGCTTCAGCCCGGACGATTTTGCCGTTATCGACCACCAGGTTGATTTTGCAACCTGATGCGCAATATGGGCAAACCGTGACGACTTTTTTCATCGGTCTCGCTCCAGTTAATCAAATCGCGCATACGCGCTTGTCGTTTTTGTTATGCATCTTTTATGCCATGTTTTTATCAGGGGCATTAGTCGATATTACGGGCGAATTTTGCGCAAAACCCTGACGAAAAACAGGCTGTCGTCATATTTGACGTGACGAATCTCCAATACGTGACGCCCCGGCAGTGTGACCGAGGTTATGTTTCCCGCACATCCTTGTGCCTTATCGCTGTCACTCTGTGCAGAATCAATCACACTCATTTAAGTTGGCCAGAAATGGGGAAAAACAATGAAGCCAGCCATACTGGTTGTGGATGATGACATCGCTGTCTGCACGCTTTTACAGGATGTGCTGAGCGAACACGTCTTTACGGTGACCGCCTGTCACACCGGGCAGGAGGCGCTGCGCTGCATTGAGACTCAGCCGGATATCGCTCTGGTATTGCTGGACATGATGTTGCCCGATATCAACGGTCTGATGGTGTTGCAGCAGGTGCAAAAGATGAGACCCGGATTACCGGTGGTGATGCTGACCGGGCTTGGCAGCGAGTCGGATGTGGTTGTTGGGCTGGAAATGGGGGCTGACGACTATATCGGTAAGCCGTTCAATGCGCGGGTGCTGGTGGCGCGGGTAAAGGCGGTGCTCAGACGCGTTGGCGTGTTAACGGCAGAAAGCGGCGGCCCACAGACCACGGGGCTTTCTTTTAATGGCTGGCATCTCGATACCGCCGGTTGCCAGTTACATAATCCCCAGCAGTTGAAGGTGGAGTTGACGCAAGGGGAATACAGCCTGCTGTTGGCGCTGGCCCAAAATGCCCGGCGGGTGCTGAGCCGAGAACAACTGCTGGAGCTGACGCGCAGCGACAGCGTTGAGGTGTTTGACCGCACTATTGACGTGTTAATCATGCGGCTGCGGCGAAAAATAGAGAACAACCCGCACCAGCCAATGTTGATCAAAACCCTGCGCGGGCTGGGTTATGTGTTTGCCGCCGACGTGCAACATCACGATAAGGCGGCGTGAACGTGTGCAGTTGCCGGATGCGGCGTAAACGCCTTATCCGGCCTACAAAAGCGATAACAACTCCGTAGGCCTGATAAGCGTAGCGCATCAGGCGTCAGCCATTTCTGCTTTCAACTCTGCCAGCGTCTTCGCGCCATCTATCGCATTCGCGCACAGCAAGCTTGCCCGCGCACAGGCGTGTGCCAACCTGACGCTGTCCGTCAGCGACCAGCGCTCATGACAGCCATACAAAAATCCAGCGCAAAACGCATCTCCCGCCCCGACGCTGCCAACGATCTCCTCCTGCGCCAGGTACTGCGACGGGATCCAGACGCCCGGCAGATCCGGCGCTTCACCCCAGGCACCTTCCGGACAGTGGATCACCACCCGCTGGCGTACACCTGCATCCAATAATTCGCGTGCGGCGGTGGCGATGTGCGCAATATGCAGTTCGCCGTTGGGCTGGCGGATCTCCAGCCCGCTGAACTCCCCGGCTTCCAGCTCGTTAATCACCAGATAGTCTAGATGGCGCAGGGCTGGCATCACCAGCGGTTGATAGCGCGGGTCGCCCTTGCGTGAGACCAGATCCAGCGACGTTTCAAAGCCGTTGTCGCGCATTTGCGCCAGCAGCCGTGCGCTACGCGTCCCGAACTCCTCATCCGGCATGTCCAGACTGTCGAGCAGCAGCAGATATCCCAGATGGAAGATTTTCATCGAGGTATCCAGTTGCTCAAACGCAGGCAGATCGAGTAGCCGATTGGCACCGGGCGAGTGGAAAAAGGTGCGCTGACCGCTGGGATCGGTCATCACCTGCGACATCGACGTGGGGGCGAATGTGGTGCGCTGCACGTGTTGGCGATTAACGTGATACTGCTCCAGCATCGCCATGATGTAGTCGCCGTCGCTGTCCTGACCGATTAACCCCACCGCCTGCAACGGCAGCCCAGTGTGCATTTTTGCCAGCGTCAGCAGCACATTAAGCGGCGCACCGCCCGTGGCGCGTTCGCTACGGGTGATTTCCGCCAGCCAGCCACGTTCCGGCCACTGCACAATTTGATGCACGTGATCGACCAGCATGTTGCCTGCGGCGATAACGCCTTTGCGTTCCATCAGACCCGTCCCGCGCTGCCAAAAATGCGCATCTGTTCCGAAACGGTATCGGTAATGGCCTCTTCAATGCCGAGCAGCAGTTCGGCGAATTCGTCGTACAGCGGCTGGCGATTCGCCATCCGTGTTTCTACCGCCGACAGCGCCGCCTGCGACATGCCGGTATAGAAGTTGATTTTGTGAATGCCGAGTTCAATCGCACGCTTGAAATCGTCGTCGCTGATGCCGGAGCCGCCGTGCAGTACCAGCGGGATTGCCGCCTGCTGGCGAATGGCGTCCAGACGCGGGAAGTCGAGCAGCGGTTCGCCTTTGTATTTGCCGTGGGCATTGCCAATGGCGACCGCCAGCGCGTCAATCCCGGTTCTGTCGACGAAATCACGCGCCATCATTGGGTCGGTAAACAGCGACTCGTCGGCATGACCGTACAGCGCGCCGCCCTCATCACCGCCCACCGCACCCAGTTCGGCTTCCACCGACACGCCGACGGCGCGGCACATCTTCACCACTTCTCGGGTCTGGCGGATATTTTCTTCATACTCCAGCGTGGAGCCATCGAACATCACTGAACTGAACCCTAAGCGTAGTGCCCGCACTACCGACTCAAAGTGCAGGCCGTGGTCAAGGTTTAGCACCACCGGAATGTCATGCCGCGCGGCTTCGAACTTGACCGCTTCGACCAGAGAATCCAGCGAGATATATTTAAAATGTACTTCGGCGATATTGATGATAAACGGCGAACGTTCCTGCTTTGCCGCGGCAAACAGCGCGCGCAGGAAGTGTGAATCCAGAACATTAAATGCCCCTAAGGCATAACGATGCTCACGGGCATGGGCAAGACCATCAGCGAGAGATATCAACGGCATAATGCGCTCCTTGGTTAGCGGAACAGGCGATATTCGTTACACAGCACCAGCTGCGCCGGCTCGTCTTCTTCAATGTCGTTATAGCGGGCGATCGGTTGCAAAAAGTGGTTATCGTGGTCGTCGTCATTAACAGAAGAAACCTCGCCGACCAGCACGTCGCCAAAACCTTCTTCCGCCCAGAAGCTGTGATACAGTCCCGGCGGCAGGCAGATGCTTTCACCCGGCGTCAGGCGTAACTGACTGCCCGCTGCATGGGTTTGCCGACAGCCGTCAATCACCACGCTGACGTCGGTCTCCTCCGTTTGTTCCCGGATCCCCGCATTCCACAGTTCCACAATTAAATTGCCGCCGCCTCGATTGATAATGTCTTCGCGTTTGCGCCAGTGAAAATGCATCGGCGTGACCTGCGCATCGCGAACATGCATGATTTTCTCGGCGTAGCATTTCTCGTAAGGCATTCCTTTCGGCGAGCCATTACGCAGAGTGAACAGCGTTAACCCTTGCGCGGCGAAATTGTTGCCGCCAAATGCGGTGACATCCCAACCGAGCTTAAGGTCGAACACTTCGCTCCAGGCTGCAGCATCAAGCTTGCGCCATTGGGTCGGGGGGAAGCTGGCAAAAGGGGGGAGATGCACGTCGTGCTGAGAGAAAAACTGGCGCGTGTGGCCAAGGATCTCGTTTATTGCGGAGCGTTTCATCGGCTGAATCCTCCTTAATATAATGCCGGATGGCGCCGCGCTTATCCGGCCTACAAATTCATAGCGATCTTGTAGGCCGGATAGGGCATTTTTGCCACCATCCGGCGTTGTTGTGGCGGGCTATTTAACCGTCCAACCCTTATAACTGCCGACGTTGTTTTTATCGATCATCGTCACTGGGATCAGCACGGGTTCTTTCGGGGCGGGTTTCCCCTGCAATATGTCATAGCCGATTTCGACCGCTTTGGCAGCCATCACCTGCGGATCTTGTGCCGGAGTCGCCACAAATAGTGAGTTTTCGCGCTTCAGCGCTTCTTCACCGTCCGGGGATCCATCTACGCCGACAATAAAGAATTCGCTACGCTGCGCCTGTTTTGCCGCCAGATCGGCACCGATCGCCGTCGGATCGTTAATGGCGAATACGCCGTCGATCTTCGGATTCGCCGCCAGCAGCGCGGTCATGATCTCCAGCCCGCCTTCACGACTGCCTTTGGCGTTTTGGTTATGCGACAGCACCTTGATGTCAGGGTGGCGTTTAAACTCAGTCTGGCAGCCTTCCACGCGGTTCTGGACGGCGGAAACCGGCGGCCCGTTGATGATGACGACGTTGCCTTTGCCTTTCAGGCGGTCGGTAATGTATTTACAGGCCATTTCACCTGCCTGGGTGTTATCGGAGGTAATGGTCGCATCTGCGCCTTCCGCCGCCACGTCAACGGCAACCACCACGATCCCGGCGTCTTTCGCGCGTTTTACCGCCGGGCCGATGCCTTTGGAGTCGGCGGCGTTAAGGATAATCATGTCGACTTTGGCGGCAATAAAGTTGTCGATCTGCGACACCTGTTGACCCAGATCGTAGCCGCTGGAAACCAGCGTTACTTTAACGCTATCACCTGCCAGCTTGCGTGCTTCCAGCTCCGCGCCTTTGGTGATCTGCACGAAGAACGGGTTGGCCAGATCGCCCACCGTAACGCCGATCGATTTCAGTTCTTTTGCCTGCACAAACGGAGCTGCAGCAAGCAGGGCGCCAGCACAGAGCGCGGTTACTAATGGCTTCAAACGCATACTCGTTTCCTCACGTAGGGTATTGTTGTTATACGCCTGATGGCGCTGCGCTTATCAGGCCTACGAATGAGTAGGCCAGTAAGCTTGTCTATGCACTTTGATGGTGTCGGGTACGGTATTTGTCGATCAGCACCGCTATGATGATCACCGCCCCTTTGATCACCAGTTGCCAGAAATAGGAGACGCCCATCAGCGTCATGCCGTTATTGAGCGTGGCGATTATCAACGCCCCCACCAGCGTGCCGGTGATGGTGCCGATCCCGCCAACAAAGCTGGTGCCGCCGAGGATCACCGCCGCGATGGCGTCCAGCTCGTAACCCATGCCTAAGTTGCCGTTGGCGCTATACAGCCGCGAGGCGCTCATCACCCCGCCAAGGCCTGAGAGCAAACCGCTCATGCCGTAGACGAACAGCAGCACCAGCCACACTTTGATCCCGGTTAAACGTGCGGCCTGCATATTGCCGCCGACCGCGTAGATATGAACGCCGAGCGTGGTGCGGCGCAGAATGAACCAGCACACCACCACCACCGCTAGCGCAATGACCACCAGCCACGGAACCGGGCCGAGATAGTTGTTACCGATCCACTCAAAGCTGATATTGGAGTTAATTACCGTTGTTCCGTCGGCCAGCAGATAGGCCGCACCGCGCAGCGCCGTATAGGTTCCAAGCGTGACGATAAACGGCGGTAGTCCGGCAAAAGCAACCAGCGCGCCGTTAAACAATCCCAGCACCAGACCGAGCATCAGCGCCGCCGGAATCGATAGCATGGCAAGCTCAGGAATAAGAGAAACGACCATGGCTGCGACAGCGGTGGTACCGAGAATCGAGCCAACCGAGAGGTCGATCCCGCCGGTCAAAATAATGAAGGTCATGCCAGCCGCCAGCACGATGTTGATCGAGGCCTGACGGGTAATATTCAGCAGGTTACTTTCGGTAAAAAAGTTAGGCGCGATAAAGCCAAATACCGCCACAATCAGGATGAGAATCGGTAAGATGCCGACCGTTTGCATCAGATCGCTCATCAGCATTTTTTTTGCGGAGGCGGATTTCGCCACCTGCTGGGGAGTGGTTGGATTATTCATGGGGCACCGCCTGATGGTGGGAGTCGTTCACGCCGGTTGCCAGCGTCATAATATTTTCCTGGGTAATGCTTTGTCCGTTCAGCTCGCCGGCAATACTGCCTTCCCGCATGACGTACACGCGATCGCTCATACCGACGACTTCCGGCAGCTCGCTGGAGATCATCAGGATCGCTACGCCTTTGCGCGCCATATCGTTCATGATCCGGTAGATCTCGCTTTTGGCACCGACGTCCACGCCGCGCGTGGGTTCATCGAGGATCAAAATACGTGGGCCGATCGCGACCCAGCGTGAAATCAGCAGTTTTTGCTGATTTCCGCCGGACAGCCCACCCGCGCGTACCTGTGCGTGCGGCACGCGGATGTTGAGCAGCTTGATGGCGTCATCGGAAATAGCCTGCGCCTTTTTGCGATCAAGCATGCCCCAGTTGGCGTCACGCTCCAGCGTTGCCATGGTGATGTTTTCTGCCGCTGCCAGCTCTAAAAATAATCCCTGTTCTTTGCGGTTTTCCGTCAGAAAGCCAATGCCGTGGTCAATCGCTTCGCGCGGGGAGTGGATCACTACTGGTTCACCGTCTACTTCAATCATGCCGCCGATGGCTTTACGCACGCCAAAAATCAGCTGAGCCAGTTCAGAACGCCCGGCACCGACTAGCCCGGCCAGGCCGACGATCTCCCCGGAGCGCACCAGCAAGCTGCACGGCTGGACTTTATGGCCGTCGGTCAGGTGATGAACATTGAGGCGTGCTTTACCTAAGGGAATGTCGCGATCTTTGTTGAACAGATCGCTCAACGGACGGCCCACCATCATGCGTACCAGCTCCGAGGCGTTGAGCTTGTCGCGGGTCAGGCTGCCAACATATTGCCCATCGCGCAGGACGCTGACGCGGTCCGAGAGTTCGTACACTTCCGCCATGCGGTGGCTGATGTAGATAATCGCCATCCCCTCATCGCGCAGGCGCATGATCAGTTCAAACAGGCGGTGGGTTTCACGTGAGGAGAGGGCGGCGGTGGGTTCATCCATTACCAGAATGCGGCTGTTACGGTGCAGGGCGCGGGCAATTTCCACCTGCTGCTGTTCGGCGATGGTCAATGTCATCACACGGTCGCTGGCCTTAAACTGGGCGCCGAGTCGGTCGATGACTTTCTGCGACTGCATGACCATCTCTTTACGCTGGACCAGCCCGCCGCGCGACAGCTCGCTGCCAAGAAAGATATTTTCCGCTACCGTCAGGTTCGGCGCGAGCTGCATCTCCTGATAAATCAGCGTGATGCCTGCGCTAAGTGCATCTTTGGGACCGCGAATGTGAAACGGCTGACCGTCAATCAGGATCTCACCGCTGGTGGCGGTATAGGCGCCTGCGAGGATCTTCATCAGGGTGCTCTTCCCCGCGCCATTCTCGCCCATCAGGGCATGAATCTCGCCCGGCCAGACCGTTAAATCGACCCCTTTCAGCGCGTAAAATTTGCCAAACGCTTTAGCAATGTTGCGCATCTCCAGAACCGGTGTCCTGCTCATGGCGGATCTCCTGTGGGGTGGCCGATATCAGCAGTCCATCACAGGAATGTAAATGCAAAATGTCAGAAGCCGTTCATATTTGTCATATTGCGATTTTTCTTCACGGAGCGTGATATGCCGCAACCGGGACGTCACTTTCTCGCCAGTGCGCGCGGACGATTGCTGTTCTTCAATCTGCTGGTGGTGGCAGTCACGCTGATGGTGAGCGGCGTGGCGGTGCTGGGTTTTCAGCATGCCAGTCAGATTCAGGAGCAGGTGCAGCAGCAAACCGTTGACGACATGACCGGCAGCATGAACCTGGCGCGGGATACGGCGAACGTGGCGACAGCGGCGGTGCGGTTGTCGCAGGTGGTCGGGGCGCTGGAATACAAAGGGGAAGCGGAGCGGCTGCAGGAGACGCAAAGGGCGCTGAAGCAGTCGCTGGAACAACTGGCTACCGCGCCGCTGGCACAGCAAGAGCCGGTGCTGGTCGAGCGTATTATCCAGCGCAGTAATGAACTACAAAGCAGCGTAGAAGGGATGTTGCAGCGCGGGCAGCGGCGACACCTGGAGCGTAACGCGTTGCTCAGTTCGCTGTATCAAAATCAAAGCTATTTACGTCATCTGCAAAAGTTGACCGGCGCGCAGGATGATGCGCTGCTGGGGCAGATGGACCGCTTAATTGTTGCCGCCATCGACACGCCCACGCCGCGTTCGGTGGTGAAACAACTGGATGCGGTGATGCCTGCGCTTCCCTTGCGCCATGCTAGTCCGCTGATTAGCGGTATCCTCAACGACTTCAACCAGGAGCTGCATAAGCTGGAGCCGCTCTCTTCCGCGCTGGAGCAGAGCGATTTGGCCATCAACTGGTATATGTTTCATATCAAAGCGCTGGTGGCGATCCTCAACAGCGATATCAATCAGTATGCCTCGCAGGTGGCGCTGATCTCAGAGCAACGGGTGGCGCAAAGCCATCAGGAACTGCAATCCGGCGCGTTGTTTATTTTAGTGTTTGCGCTGCTGGCGGTGGTGATCACCGGTTTTGCTGGGTGGTATATCTACCGTAATCTCGGTTCCAACCTGACGGCCATTTCACGGGCGATGACCCGGCTGGCGCACGGTGAATCAGACGTCAGCGTCCCGGCCCTGCAGCGGCGTGATGAGTTAGGCGAGCTGGCCCGCGCCTTTAGCGTCTTTGCCCGGAATACGGCGTCGCTGGAGCACACCACCCGACTGCTCAAAGAAAAAACCAGCCAGATGGAAATCGATCGCACCGAACGTCAGGGGCTGGAAGAAGCGCTGTTGCACAGCCAAAAGCTGAAGGCGGTGGGGCAACTGACGGGTGGATTAGCACATGATTTCAATAACCTGCTGGCGGTTATTATTGGCAGTCTGGATCTGGTGGATCCGGATTCTCCCGACGCGCCGCGGGTCAATCGGGCGCTAAAAGCCGCCGAGCGTGGGGCGTTGCTTACCCAGCGACTGCTGGCCTTTTCGCGCAAACAGTCGTTGCACCCTCATGCGGTGGAGCTGAAAACGCTGCTGGAAAATCTGGGCGAACTGATGCGCCACTCTCTTCCGGCCACGTTGACGCTGGAGATTGAAGCCCAGTCTCCCGCCTGGCCCGCGTGGATTGACGTCAGCCAACTGGAAAACGCCATTATCAATCTGGTGATGAACGCCCGTGACGCCATGGACGGGCAGGCGGGCACGATTAAAATCCGTACCTGGAATCAGCGGGTCACGCGCAGCGATGGGCGCAAGCAGGATATGGTGATGCTGGAGGTTGCCGACCAGGGAAGCGGGATGTCACAGGAGGTGAAAGCCCAGGTCTTCGAACCGTTTTTCACCACCAAACAGACCGGTAGCGGCAGCGGACTGGGGCTGTCGATGGTTTACGGTTTTGTGCGCCAGTCCGGTGGTCGGGTGGAGATTGAAAGCGCTCCCGGGCAGGGAACGACGGTCAGGCTACAACTGCCTCGCGCCGTTGTGCCGGTGCAGGCTCAGGCAGAACCGGTGGCGGTACATGCGGCGAACAGCGGTGAAAAACTGGTGTTGGTGCTTGAAGATGAAGCCGATGTACGTCAGACGTTGTGCGAGCAATTACACCTGCTGGGCTACCTGACGTTAGAGGCCGCCAACGGGGAACAGGCGATGCATATGCTGGCGGCTTCATCCGAGATTGATATTTTTATCAGCGACTTAATGCTGCCAGGTGGTTTAAGCGGCGTGGATGTGGTTAACCATGCCCAGGCACATTATCCGCAGTTGTCCATCCTGCTGATAAGCGGTCAGGATTTACGTCCGGCGCATAACCCGGCGTTGCCGGATGTGGCGCTATTGCGTAAGCCTTTTACTCGGGGAGAGCTGGCGCAGGCGCTGCGGCATTCGCGTAATTGAGATTCCTCCGCTACCCGCGCAAATACGCTTTGATTACCGTGGGGCGAGTTTCTTGATGAGGCTGGTTTTATGCAACGCTCCGCGACATTCCTTCTTTTTAGTTTGCTAATGCTGACCACCGTATCGGCACAGGCGGATATTATCGATGACGCCATTGGTAATATTCAGCAGGCGATTAACGACGCATACAAACCGGACAACGGGCGGGATTATGATGACTCCCGTGATGAAAGCTGGCAGCGCCAGATGAGTGACGACCGGCGCAGGCAATATGACAATCGCCGCCGCCAGTTTGAAGATCGACGTCGCCAACTGGATGACCGTCAGCGCCAGCTCGATCAAGAACGGCGTCAGTTAGAAGACGAAGAGCGCAGAATGGAAGAGGATTACGATCGTTAGCGGTAACGATTAAATTTATGGGTATTTTATCTTTCTGGCAGGGATTTACCTGCTCGCCCAACAGCTCACCATTTTATGTTAATGAATGCACTTGAGCACAGTGCATGTATGCACTACAATCTCTCTATGCTTATGGAAGTGGTGCTGGCAATGGAATGTCTAAATCATTAAATATCAGAAATTTTCGGGATACATGGCTTGAAGATTTTTTTGAACGGGCGACATCGCACAGAAAAATACCTGCGGATATTCACACTGCATTAGCCAGAAAGCTGGATATCATTAATGCGGCTGTTTCGCATCGGGATTTGCGCTCGCCACCCGGTAACAGATATGAAGAGTTAACCGGAAAATTACAGGAATATTCTTCAATCAGAGTAAACAAGCAGTACCGATTAATATTTAAATGGATTAATGGTAAGGCCGAAGATGTGTACTTAGATCCACACATCTATTAGAGAAAACGTAAGGTAACGATATGAAACAGGCATCCAGAAAACCAACGACTGTGGGTGATATCCTGCAATATGAATACCTGGAACCGCTTGATCTGAAAATCAACGATCTGGCTGAAATTCTGCATGTTCACCGCAATACAGTGAGCGCACTGGTCAACAATAATCGCAAATTAACAACGGATATGGCGTTTCGTTTGGCAAAAGCGTTCGATACCTCCGTTGATTTCTGGCGTAACCTACAGGCGGCGGTTGACCTGTGGGAAGTTGAAAATGACATGCGGGCGCAAGAAGAACTGAACCGGATTGTTTCAGTTAAAGATTTTATTGCGCAGCGAGATGTCGGCGCAAAAAAAGTCGCTTAATCATCTGTTTGTAGGCCGGATAAGATGTTTTCATCGCATCCGGCAAATTTCCTTACTCCAGCACAATCTCCATTCCGTCATATCCTGCCTCAAACCCTGCGGGAAGCGGATGTTCCATCATCCACAGGTCAAACTGATGGCTGATATGCGTCAGGATCACTCGTGGGCAGCGGATAACGTCGTTCAACGCGATAACGGTGTTTAAATCACAATGATTGCGCGGTGGCTCGGCGCGCGGGGCATGGCTGCAGTCAATGATAATCACCTGAGGCTGGTTATTGTGGAGAAACTTCAAAGTCTTGTCGGGAAGTCCGGCGGTATCGGAGAGCCACGCCACGCGGCTATGTGCGGTCTCCAGCAGATAACCAAACGTCAGCTTTGAATGGTTGAGCGGTAGCGGCGTTACCTGCAATCCTTGCAGGTCGAACACCACGAACGGTGCCACGGTATGGCTAAAATCGAGGATGCCGGGATGCTTAAACAGATCGTCGCAACCCTGTTCATCCGGCGGACCGTACACCGGGATGGTCGCCCCCACACCCCAGCGCAACGGAAACAGCCCTTGCACATGATCCATATGATAGTGAGTCAGCAGAAACTGCTGGAAGCTGCCCGCCGGCCAGTCGTCCATCAGATGCGGGATCCCCGCGTCCAGCAGCGTCACCGCATTATTGAACTTAACCACCCCGCTACAAGGGCGTCGACGGTATTGCGCCTGTAAGTGTGCTCGTTGGCAGGCCGCACAGTCGCAGCCAAATGTCGGCACCAGCTGCGCGCCGCCCGTTCCCGTCAGCGTAATGGTCAGACTCATGGCTCCCCCTACAACGGTTTAGTGAAGCGAAAATGGCTCTGGGTATAGCCTTCGCGCTGATAAAAACGGTGAGCGTTAAGGCGTTGAGTGCTGGTGGAAAGCTCGGTCATCTCTGCACCCGCTTCGCGCGCGGTGGCTTCGGCCCAGGCCAGTAACTGACTGCCTACCGTTAATCCTCGCGCCTGCGGCATCACCACCAGTTCCTGTATTTCACCAATCCAGTTAGCGTGGTGCAGATGAAACTGCAGGTGCAGACCGATCAAGCCGACGACCTGTCCGTCGAGCTGCGCCAGTTGGTAGTGCATATTGGGATCTTGCAGATTTGCGGCGTATCCGGCACTAAAGGCCTGCAGGTCGAATTGACCCTGTTTCAACTCACAGATGAGCGCATAAACCGCATCGGTATCGTATAGCGTAGCGCGGCGTAATTCACAGACAGACATGTTTCTTCTCCTTGCGTCCCATCAGTGTGAGTAGTGTATCGACAGACTGTAGCAAACTTCCATCGTTGTTCAGGACGTGGCAGTCATACGGGGCGTAGCGGGCTGCGCGCTCAAGACGGGCGGCGATTTCCGTTTCGCTCTCCCGTCCACGAGCCTGCAAGCGCTGGCGTAAAATCGCCGGAGAAACCTGTAAGCAAATGGGGAGTAAAGATGTGCCGTAACGGGCCTGCGCCTGGGGCAGATGCGCCCGTGAGCCGTTGACCACCACATCAAAACCGGCGTGTAGCCAGAGGTCAATCTCCACGCCAACGCCGTAGTAGAAGCCATTGGCGTGCCAGCTCAGCGCCAGCAGGTTCTGCCCGGCGCGGGTAAAAAATTCTTGTTCGCTCAGCGCAATATGATTTTCATTCCCGGCGTTGGCGGCGCGGGTGATGTAACGGTGCGCCACCAGCAGTTGCGCCGGTTCCTGCTGGCGGAGTTCGGCCAGCAGACTGTCCTTACCGGAGCCGGATGGCCCCATCAGCCAGATCAGTTTACCCATAGTCAGAATACCCTTTTGCCCTGACGCCAGACGTGGTCGATATGGATGTTGCCGCCTTTGCGGTGTGCCAGCACCAGATCCGCGCGTTTGCCTTCGGCAACAACGCCACGATCGTCGAGATTTAATGCCCGCGCGGGATTGCGGGTCACCAGACGAATGGCCTGTGGCAGCGTAAAGCGGTTGGCGTCGTCGTCCGCTACGCGAAACGCCGCATCGAGCAGGCTGGCGGGGTAGTAGTCGGAGGAGAGAATATCCAAAAGCTCCAGCTCAGCCAGCTTATGCGCCGCTACGTTGCCGGAGTGAGAACCGCCGCGCACGATGTTGGGCGCCCCCATCAGTACGTTCATACCATGCTGGCGCGAGGCTTCAGCTGCTTCGAAGGTGGTGGGAAATTCGGCGATCACGCTGCCAAGCTGGTGCGATTCCAGCACATGATCATGGGTGGCATCATCATGGCTCGCCAGCGCAATCTGGCGCTCACGACACATCTGGGCAATCGCCGTGCGATTGGGCTGTGACCAACGCGCCGCCAGCGCTAACTGTTCTTCTTCATAGCGGGCCATCTGCTCGTCGGTGAGCGAATACTTGCCTTGATAATACTCGCGGTACTTCTCACGATTGGCGAACTGACGCTGGCCTGGCGAGTGATCCATCAGCGACACCAGCGTTACCGGCTCGCGGCCGACCAGCTTTTCAAACAGCGGCAGGGTAGTGTGATGCGGCAGCTCACAGCGCAGGTGCAGGCGATGCTCGGCGCGATTGACCCCGCGCTTTTGCGTCTCTTCGACCGCATTGATCATCTTCTCCAGATTTTCCAGACGGTCGCCGCCGTCGCGCACATCGCCAATTGCCACCGCGTCCAGCACGGTGGTAATGCCGCTGGCGACCATTAGCGCGTCGTGGCTGCTCATCGCCGAGTGGGCAGGCCAGTCTACCTTCGGGCGCGGGGTGAAAAATTTGTCGAGATTATCGGTATGCAGCTCGATAAGCCCTGGTAGCAGCCAGCCGCCTTCGCCGTCCAGCGCCTCAGGTAGGCTGCTCGGACTTTCTGCAAAGGTGCGAATGACCCCGCCCTCGATTTCCAGCGATCCTTGCACCACTTCATCTTCCAGTACCAGCTTTACATTATTGATAATCATGCTGTTGTTCCCATCAGATGCAGACGATCCGCTACGCGGTCGCGCACGGTTTGATCGTGAAAAATGCCGACAATTGCTGCGCCGCGGGCTTTCGCCTCTTCAATTAATGCGACGACGGCGGCGCTGTTTTTGGCGTCCAGCGAGGCGGTAGGCTCATCGAGCAGCAGAATTGGGTAATCGACGATAAACCCGCGGGCGATGTTGACGCGCTGCTGTTCGCCGCCGGAAAAGGTCGACGGCGCCAGGTGCCACAACCGCTCCGGCACGTTCAGGCGGGTAAGCAGGTTAGCTGCTTTGGCTGCACACTCCTCACGGGAGACCCCCAGATCCAGCAGCGGTTGCATCACCACATCCAGCGCGGAAATCCTGGGGATCACGCGCAGGAACTGGCTCACCCAGCCGATGGTTGAACGGCGAACCTCCAGTACTTTGCGCGCCGGGGCCTGCACCAGATCGACCCATTCATCGCTGTGGCGGATGTGGATGTGTCCTTCATCCGGCAGGTAGTTGGCGTACAGCGAACGCAGCAATGTGGATTTGCCGCTGCCCGAGTGACCGTGCAGCACCACGCATTCGCCGCTTTTAACGTCCAGAGTGGCGTTTTGCAGCACCGGCAGACGCACGCCATTTTGCTGATGCAGGACAAAGGTTTTACTGACATTTTCAACGCGGATCGCGTTCATTTTTAGCCTCTTTAGACATTTTTGCGTTCGATTGCCTGATGGCGCTTCGCTTATCAGGCCTACAACCAATGCCGCTCCGTAGGCCGGATAAGGCGCAGCCGCCATCCGGCACAAGCGATACCACTCCGTAGGCCGGATAAGGCGTAGCCGCCATCCGGCACAAGCGATGCCGCTCCGTAGGCCGGATAAGGCGCAGCCGCCATCCGGCACAAGCGATACCGCTCCGTAGGCCGGATAAGGCGCAGCCGCCATCCGGCACAAGCGATACCACTCCGTAGGCCGGATAAGGCGCAGCCGCCATCCGGCACAACAAAAAATCAGTTCTGCAACACCGACGACACCAGCAGCTGGGTATACGGATGATGCGGATCGTCGAGCACGCGGTCGGTTAACCCACTTTCCACCACCTGACCCTGCTTCATCACCAGCAAACGGTCGGCCAGCAGGCGCGCGACGCCCAAATCGTGGGTGACAATCACTACCGCCAGATCCAGTTCCACCACCAGGCCGCGCAGCAGGTCCAGCAGTTTGGCCTGTACCGAAACGTCCAGCCCGCCGGTAGGTTCGTCCATAAACACCAGTTTGGGATGGGTGACGAGGTTGCGGGCAATCTGCAGGCGCTGCTGCATGCCGCCGGAAAAGGTGGTGGGCAGATCGTCGATACGCGAGGCAGGGATCTCTACCTCCTCCAGCCAGCGCTGCGCGGTGGCGCGGATGTCGCCGTAGTGACGTGCGCCGGTGGCCATCAGACGTTCGCCGATATTGCCGCCTGCGGAGACCTGACGGCGAAGGCCATCCAGCGGATGCTGATGCACCACGCCCCATTCGGTGCGCAGCAGACGGCGACGGTCGGCTTCGTTCATGCCGTACAGCGAACGGTTCTGATACAAAATCTCACCGCTCTGCGGCGTCAGCCGTGAAGAGATCGATTTCAGCAGCGTGGTTTTGCCGGAACCGGACTCGCCGACGATACCCAGCACTTCGCCTGGCCACAGGTCAAAAGAGACATTGCTGAAGCCCTTGCCCGGCGCGTAGAGATGGGTCAGGTTGTTGACTGAAAGCAGCGGTTGCGTCATTTGCTGAGGGCCTCGCTCTGTTGGCGGCAGTAGTCGGTGTCGGAGCAGACAAACATGCGTTTGCCGGTGTCATCGAGCACCACTTCATCGAGATAGCTGTGGGTTGAGCCGCAGATGGCGCAAGGCTCATCCCAGCTCTGCACGGTAAACGGGTGATCGTCGAAATCGAGGCTTTCCACGCGGGTGTAAGGTGGAACGGCATAGATACGCTTTTCGCGGCCAGCGCCAAACAGTTGCAGGGCTGGCATCATGTCCATCTTTGGATTGTCGAATTTCGGGATGGGCGACGGGTCCATGACGTAGCGGTTATTGACCTTCACCGGATAGGCGTAAGTGGTGGCAATATGGCCGAAGCGGGCGATATCTTCATACAGTTTTACCTGCATGATGCCGTACTCTTCCAGCGCGTGCATGGTGCGAGTTTCCGTTTCACGCGGTTCGATAAAGCGCAGCGGCTCAGGGATCGGTACCTGGAAGATGATTATCTGATCTTCCACCAGCGGCGTTTCCGGGATGCGGTGGCGGGTCTGGATCAGCGTCGCATCTTCCGTACGCTCAGTGGTATTCACCCCGGTTACGCGTTTGAAGAAGTTGCGAATCGACACGGCGTTGGTGGTGTCATCCGCGCCCTGGTCAATCACCTTCAATACGTCCGGCTCGCCAATCACGCTGGCGGTGAGCTGGATGCCGCCGGTTCCCCAGCCGTAGGGCATCGGCATTTCACGTCCGCCAAACGGGACCTGGTAACCCGGGATTGCCACCGCTTTCAGAATTGCGCGGCGGATCATGCGTTTGGTCTGCTCATCAAGATAGGCAAAGTTGTAGCCGGAGAGGTTAGTGGTCACGGGTGGCCTCCTGTTGCAGGCGTTTGAGCAGTTCCAGTTCGGCCTGAAAATCGACGTAATGGGGAAGTTTGAGGTGCGAAACAAAACCCGCCGCCTCGACGTTATCCGCATGCGCCAGCACGAACTCTTCGTCCTGCGCCGGTCCTGTGACCGTTTCATCGTATTCGGCTGCCTGTAGGGCGCGGTCCACCAGCGCCATCGCCATCGCTTTACGTTCGCTCATACCGAACACCAGCCCGTAGCCGCGGGTAAAATGGGGGGATTCGTTTTCTGGTGCGACAAACCCGTTCACCATTTCACATTCGGTCATCAGCAGTTCGCCGACGTTAACCGCAAATCCCAGCTCTTCCGGCACCGTTTCCAGTGCCACATAGCCGCTGCGGATTTCGGCGGCAAACGGGTGATTGCGCCCGTAGCCGCGCTGGGTGGAGTAGGCCAGCGCCAGCAGATAGCCTTCGTCACCGCGCATCAGCTGTTGCAGACGTGAAGCGCGTGAGCAGGGGTAAACCGGCGGCGTGCGGGTGATGTCGTCGGGTGTCGCGCCATCATCCTCTTCACGCTTTGCCAGCCCCTGGTTGGCCAGCAGGGAAAAAACGTGCGGGGAGGCATCCTGCGCGCCGTCTGCGCTGCGCAGAGGCGGCGTTTCGCCATTGGCCAGCAGGGTAAAATCCAGCAGGCGATGGGTGTAGTCATAGGTTGGACCCAACAGTTGCCCGCCGGGAATATCTTTGTAGACCGCCGAGATTCGGCGCTCAAGGCGCATTTCTGCGCTGTTAACCGGTTCACTGACCGCCACTTTTGCCAGCGTAGTGCGGTAGGCGCGGAGCAAAAAGATGGCTTCGACGTTATCGCCGCTGGCCTGCTTCAGCGCCAGTGCCGCCAGTTCGCGGTCGGCGATGCCGCCTTCGGTCATCACCCGGTCGACGGCCAGGTTCATCTGCTGTTCGATTTGCGCCACGCTCAGTTCAGCAATGGTCTCATCGCCCCGGCGTCGGTTTTCCTGCAGGGCGTGGGCGTTGGCTATCGCCTTTTCGCCCCCTTTGACGGCGACGTACATCAGCACACCTCCACATGGGTGGTTCGCGGAATAGCCAGCAGGCGTTCGCCGCAGGTGAGGATCAGATCGACCCCCAGTGGGAACGGGTGCGGGCGTTCGGTGAGTTCGTGAATCAGACATTCCGGCAGCTGTGGCGCGATCATGCGCTCTTCGGCGATGCCCGCGCCGGTCAGACGCAGCATGCGTCCGCCGCTTAAGCCAGAGACCTGCACAATCAGCGTGGCGCTGGTCTCTGGCGCGACGGCTGAACCGGCGGAGAGGGCGTTAAGCTGTTCGCTGCTGATGCGCTCGTCGGCGACGGCAAAGGCCGCCAGCTGCGGCTGATCCACCAGCGGCGCGTTGGTATGAAAACGCAGGTTCTGGCGGGCAATATCGTTATCCATCGACGGCGCCAGCCAGACCGGCGTGTCGCCATCGACCAGGGTCAGCAGCACGCTGGTGGTCGCCAGACCCAGCGGCTGCCAGCCGTGTTTCAGTTGATGCAGGGCGACGATTACGCCCGGTTCGCTCATGGCTTTCAGCAGGCGACGAAAGCTCTGCTGAGCATCCTGAACGGGTAAATTAAAAGCGGTCAGAAGTGCTGTAGATCGTGTCATGCGTTATCTCCGCGTACCAGCGTGAAGAAGTCGACCCGGCTGGCGTTGACTTCGGCACGGCGTGCGTTAATCAGCGCATCGCGTTCCGCTTCCAGCGGGGCAATTAAGGTTTCCATTAGGTTCTGGAAATGCGTTTGTTCCTGCAGCAGTGCGTCAATCACCGCGCACTGCTCGGCATGTTGTTTATTGCGTCCCAGCAGGTAGCTGTAACCCAGCGTGCCGCTCTTCAGACGTACCACTGCGCGAGTTAGCGTGGTGTCACCGGCAAAGAAGCGGTTGCCGGTACCGCCCATACGGGCCTGGATCTGCATCAGTCCGCTTTCCGGGGCGCGGATAAGTTCATAGTCCGGCGTCAGTTTGAGCGCGGTGATGCGGGCGTTCAGGGCATCGGCATTGCTGTAAGCCAGCGCGCGCATCCAGCGCTGGCGGGTGGCGGTATCGAAATGCATTCAGTGCTCCATAGTGAATTCGATCATGTCGGCGCGGGTCAGGCTGACGGAGTATTCCGCCGCGTGTTCTTCGCCTTCACGGTGGTTCAGGGTGCGCACGCACAGCAGCGGCGCCATATTGGGGATTTCCAGCACCTTGCTCTCTTTGGCCTGCGCACGGCGGGCGCTGATGCGCGTTTGCGTGCGTAGCAGCGTCAGACCGGACTGTTCGCGCAGGTAGTCATGCAGCGAACCGCTGTTGAAGCCTTGCAGCAGCGGCCACAGCGAGAGGTCGGAAAAATAGTGGTCGATCTGGCACAGTGCGATGCCGTTAACCCGGCGCAGGGTGCGCAGGTGAATCACGTTATCGCCCTCGTTTATGCTGAGCGCATCGGCAATGTGGCTGGAGGCCGGACGCAGCACCGCCAGCAGTTTTTCGCTGGTGGGATGGCTGCCCTGGTCCAGCAGATTCTGACTAAAGCGCGCCTGGGCATTAAGCGGGTAATCGAACGGGCGCATCAGCACCAGCACGCCGACGCCCTGACGACGCTGAACCCAACCGCGTTCAACCAACTGGTCAATGGCGCGGCGCAGGGTGTGGCGGTTTACCTCGAAGCGCGCGGCAAGCTGATGCTCGGCGGGCAGATAGTCACCGCAGCGATAATGTTGACGTAGCTCCTGCTCAAGTCTCGCGGCAATTTCCTGATAACGCGTTGGATAACTGGTCGGATGTGTAGACAAGTGCATAGCAATCAATGCCTCGCTAATCAGATAAAGTGCTTACGCAAACGCTGGGAAAGGAAATCCAACAGGCTGACGGTGACGATGATTAACACCATCAAGGCGCAGGTTTGCTGGAACTGAAAGCCGCGAATCGCTTCCCATAAGGTCACACCAATACCGCCTGCACCCACCATTCCGACCACCGTGGCCGAGCGAACGTTGGATTCAAAGCGATACAGCGAGTAGGAGATAAGCAGCGGCATGACCTGTGGCAGAACGCCGTACAGAATCTCTTCAATTTTGTTGGCACCGGTGGCGCGAATGCCTTCTACCGGACCTGGCTCAATAGCTTCTACCGCTTCAGAAAGCAGTTTGGAGAGCACCCCGGTAGTGTGGATAAACAGCGCCATCACCCCGGCGAATGGGCCTAACCCGACGGCGACCACGAACAGCATGGCGAAGACCATTTCATTGATGGCGCGGCAGGCGTCCATCAGGCGACGCATCGGCTGGTAAATCCACCACGGCACGAGGTTATCGGCGCACATCAGGCCGAAGGGAATCGACAGCACAACGGCGAGGGCAGTCCCCCAGACGGCAATTTGCAGGGTGACGGCCATTTCACCGAGATAGTCCTGCCACTGGCTGAAGTCCGGCGGGAAGAAGTCGGCGGCGAAGGTCGCCATATTGCCGGAATCCTGGATCAGCGTGAGCGGGGCCATTTCGGCACCTTTCCACGAGACCACCAGCACGGCGAGAAGAATGGCCCAACTCAGCAGCGAGAACCAGCTACGTTTGGGCGGGGCGACGGTGATGGTTTGCATGTTTAGCTCCTGGGTGTCGATGTTTCGGGTCTGTTGTAGGCCGGATAAGGTGCTGGCACCGCCATCCGGCATGGAATCCCTTGCATTGCCTGATGGCGCTGCGCTTATCAGGCCTACAATTTGGTCACCAGGTTTACTGCACCGCTTTGGTGACGCTGGTCATAGCGCCCAGTGCGGCGGTCAGACGGTCAAGGTCATCGAGCTGCGCTTTCAATGCCGAGGTTTTGCTGGTTTTCTCTTCCTCGTTCAGCCCTTTGTTGTCCTTCACACCCTGCATCTCTTTAAACAGTGCCAGCTGGCGAATCGGCACCAGTTGCAGATCGCTGGAGGCGCGGAACGGTGCCCATCCCAGGCGTTCCAGTACGGTTTTCTGTTCCGGCGTTTTGCCGTAATTCATAAAGAAGTCGTACACCTTGTCCTTGGTGGTTTCGGAGAGGTTTTTACGCCAGACGATCGGATCGCCCGGGATCAGCGGCGACTTCCAGATCACCTTCAGCTCTTTCAGTTTTTCCGGTGCAGAAGTTTTCAGCTTGTCGAGGTTTTCGGTGTTGTTGGTGGCGACATCGACCTGCTTGTTGGCGACGGCCAGCGCGTTGGTTTCGTGTCCGGCGTTAACGGTGCGTTTGAAGTCGCTGGCGGAGATGTTGTTTTTGGCGAAGACGTAGTAGCCGGGGACGAGGAAGCCTGACGTTGAGTTGGGATCGCCGTTGCCGAAGGTCAGATCCTTACGTTTGGCGATCAGATCGTTCAGGTTATTGATCGGACTGTCTTTGTTAACGATCAACACGCTCCAGTAACCTGGGGATCCGTCGGCGGCGACGGTCTGGGCAAACACTTGCCCGTTAGCGCGATCCACCGCTTCCATTGCCGAGAGGTTGCCGTACCAGGCGATATCAACTTTGTTAAAGCGCATTCCCTGGATGATCCCGGCGTAGTCCGGGGCGAAGAAGGCGTTCACTTTCACGCCCAGTGATTTTTCCATGTCCTTCAGGAACGGTTCCCACTGCGGCTTCAGATTTTGCTGTGATTCGGTCGAAATAATGCCAAAGTTCAGCGCTTTTTCTTGCTCTTCGGCATGGGCCGGGGTGAGCAGTGTGCTGAGACTAAACATGCTGGTGAAAGCCAGCGCGGCAATTGTTCTATAACTCATTTCCATTCCTCATTGTGGGGATGTCAGGCAGCCTGCGCGCTCTGTTCGATGCGGTTCATGCTGCGGTAGAGATGGTCAAAACGATCGTTATCAAAATGCTGGCTGCTGCCATCAAAGAAGACGCTGCCCTGGCGCAGCGCGACGATGCGTTCGCAGTAGCGCAGGGCGTAATCCACCTGATGCAGCGTGACGACCACGGTGATGCCGTCGGTCTGGTTTATATCGCGTAGGGTGTCCATCACGATGCGTGCGGATTCCGGGTCCAGCGAAGCAATCGGCTCATCGGCGAGGATCACTTTGGCCTGCTGCATCAGCGCGCGGGCGATTGCAACGCGCTGCTGCTGACCGCCCGAAAGCGTGGAAACGCGCTGGTATGCAAAGTGCGCCATGCCCACGCGGGTCAGCGCCTGTAATGCACGCTGTTTTTGTTCCTGGCTAAACCAGCTAAAACAGGTACGCCAGAACGGCGTGCTGCCGAGCGCGCCAATCAGGACGTTCTCCAGCACTGTCAGGCGGTTCACCAGATTGAACTGCTGGAAGATGTAGCCGGTGTGGGCGCGGCTTTTGCGGATATCGCGCGCCAGGCGGCCTTCATGTTGAACGGTGCGGCCCAGCAGCTCGACGCGGCTACCGGGGGATTTATCACCGGTGATCAAACCGCTTAAATGACGTAAAAGGGTGGATTTGCCGGAGCCAGACGGCCCAAGCAGAGCCACCATCTCACCGGAACAGATGTTCAGATCAACCGCATTGAGCGCCTGATGTTGATTGAAGGACTTGGAGAGTTTCTCGACGCGAATAATCGTTTGCATGATGCGGCCTCCCTAAAAAAGTGGCCCCATCGTGGCGGATCAATGTGACGTTTTCGTTAAGGGATGGTTACTCGACGATGAAGAGTTGAGCGCTATTTGATGACAGTACGGGAGGGCTGGCCTCCCGTTGGATTACTCTGTAGGGGGTTGCTGTTGTTTGACAACGTTGATCATCCACGGCACGCCATACTGGTCGCTCACTTTACCGAAACCGTGGGCCCAGAAGGTTTCCTGCCAGTCCATTTCGATTTTTCCGTTTGCTGCCAGGTTATCAAACCAGCGTTTGCCTTCATCGACGTTTTGCGTGTCGAGCACCAGCGTGAAGCCAGAGTAGTGAGCATTTCCGTCCGGGGCGCTATCGCTCATCATGATGTCACTGCCCGCAACGCGCAGGTTGGCGTGGGCGATGGCGGTGTCGGGGAATTTCAAGCCTGAAGGGCAACCATCTTCGCTATCCTGCGCCGATTTGGGCATTTCACCGAAGTTGATTTTGTAGAGTAGCTCAGCGCCTAACGTTTTTTGATAGTAGGCGATAGCGTCAGCGCAGTTGCCTGCAAAGGAGATATAGGGACTTAACGGCATAATCTTTACCTCAGGTAAAAGAAGCCAATTAAGTGTAGTTAGCGTCTGCAAAAATAAACCAGGCGGGAAGTATGAGCTTCCCGCCTGGCAGATGAGCTGGTGTTGACCTGATTAGCGTCGCGCTATCAGGCAATTTGCATCAGTTCTTTTTCACAAACTCAGATTTCAGCTTCATTGGGCCAAAGCCATCAATTTTGCAATCGATGTTGTGGTCACCTTCAACCAAACGAATGTTTTTCACTTTGGTACCAATCTTCAGCATGGAAGAGCTACCTTTTACCTTCAGGTCTTTCACGACGGTAACGCTGTCGCCGTCAGCCAGCAGGTTGCCGTTGGCATCCTTAACGATCAGTTCGTCGCTGTCCTGCGCCGGTTCAGCATCGTTCCATTCGTGAGCGCATTCCGGGCAGATGAACATGCCGTTATCTTCGTAAGTGTATTCGGAGTTGCATTGCGGGCAGTGTGGTAATGACATGTGGATTTCCTCAAAAGTCAGCAGGGGCAAATGCGCCCAAAAAATGGCAGATTGCCGAAAAAGGCCGCAATTATACATAAAATCCCTGCATTTGTCGGGACTACTGCGCGATTACGCAAAATGATCTGCTGTAAAGACCCTCTGCTTTCACCTCAATGAAAGTATGGCGGAATATTTTTTAAGGGAAATTGCTACGCTTAGATATTTAAGATAAGGTGAGGCGAAATATCTGATATTCATAGGTAACATTGCTTAGAAATGCCTAAGTCATTGTGATTGAATATCATTGAACCCCTTAAATTTAGTAGGGGGATTCCGCTGGCATTTTTTAAAACTGAACTACGCTGTCTATCTTTCTTACTTATTTTCATAAGTGAGAGGCATCAGGCCAGCGGTTATACACCAAATTTATTTTAATAATATCAATTGGTTGTTTTGATTTTAATTATTTCTATACGTAATTATAAAAGCCAAAAAATCTATAAATAAAACGATTGGGCTAAATAAAAGCAATGCCATTTGCGTTAAGGAAAAATTTTCCATGCACACACAGACAATATATGAATTAAGTCAGGAAGCGGAACGCTTGCTGATGCTCTCGCTTGAACATCTCAGGCAATTGCAAAAATTGCCCGTGACCTCGTTGGATGATGTCGCGCTAAAACAAGGAGAGCATAGCAGTCAGATTGTTCAGCCCCTGCATTTCAGCGCGCGTGGCATGGATGTCCAGCAAGCAACGCTCAATAATGAGCTGCGCAAGATTACGCGTCTGGAAATGGTACTGGCGATTGTTGGCACGATGAAAGCGGGAAAATCGACGACGATTAACGCGATTGTGGGGACAGAGGTGTTACCTAATCGTAATCGCCCCATGACGGCGTTACCAACGCTAATACGCCATACGCCGGGGCAGAAAGAGCCGGTGCTGCATTTTTCACATGTCGCGCCGATCGATGCCTTAATGAAGGTTTTGCAGCAGCGCGTGCGCGAGTGCGATCGCCTGCGTCTTACGCAGACCCTGGAAATTGACAAGGATATGAATGTCCTGCTGCAACATATTGAAAATGGTGTGGCATTTGAACGGTATTATCTTGGCGCACAGCCTATTTTCCATTGCCTTAAAAGCCTGAACGACCTGGTGCGCCTGTCAAAAGCATTGGACGTTGATTTTCCTTTTGCCGCCTATGCCGCGATTGAGCATATTCCGGTTATTGAAGTTGAGTTTGTCCATTTGGCCGGACAGGCAAGCTACCCAGGGCAATTAACGCTGCTGGATACGCCGGGGCCGAACGAGGCAGGACAACCGCACTTACAAAAAATGCTCAATGAACAGCTGGTGCGGGCCTCTGCGGTGCTGGCGGTGTTGGATTACACCCAACTGAAATCGATTTCCGATGAGGAAGTGCGTCAGGCGATTATGGCGGTCGGCAAGTCAGTACCGCTGTATGCGCTGGTGAACAAGTTCGATCAGAAAGACCGCAACAGTGATGATGAAGAACAGGTGCGGGCGTTGATTTCCGGCACGTTGATGCAAGGCGGAATTGCCCCTGAAAGAATTTATCCGGTCTCCTCAATGTGGGGCTATCTGGCGAACAGGGCACGTCATGAGCTGACGACGCGCGGGCGACTGCCGGATCATCAGGAGCAACGTTGGGTGCAGGATTTTGCCGAAGCGGCGCTTGGCAGACGCTGGCGCACCACCGATCTTGACGATACAGAACACATCCGCCATGCCGCCGACCTGTTGTGGGAAGACTCGCTGTTTGAACAGCCAATTCAGAAAGTGATCCACGCCGCTTATGCTAATGCTTCGTTGTATGCGCTTCGCTCTGCGTCACATAAGTTATTGAACTATGCACAAAGCGTGCACGAATATCTGGAATTTCGCGCCCACGGGTTAACGGTCGCCTATGACAAACTGCGGCTGAACATCACGCATATTGAAGAGGATATGCAGCAGTTAGAAGTGAGCCAGGGGCGGGTGAGCGATGAAGTCAGCCATGAAGTAGAACTGGCGCTGGAGGCTGCCGCTGCCTATCTCAGTGAGCAACAGACTGAGATTCTTTGCGGTATCAACACGTTTTTTGTCAAAGAAAATGTCCTGATGATGTCACAACACGGTCTGGGGAATGCTGTGAATACGGCAGAAATGGCCGGAGAGATGTTGGTGCTGCATGATGAAGGGCAGGCGAAAATTGTGTTAGATAAAATTCGCTCATCCTGTGAGGGGGTATTGCTGGCGGCGCAGGAAAGCATCAGCCGGGACTTAGCCCTGCGTTTTGAACAGCTTGAGTCGACGCTCTCCCGGGCGCTAAATGACGCGATGCGGCCAATTGAACAAAGGGTGAAGGAGGAGCTAAACCACGCCGGTTTTCGTGCGCGGATCCGTTTTCCAGCGTTCCATACGGCGATGTTTAATTTCAATACCCGCCAATTGTTTAACGAGGCCATTGAGCAGGATATTCCGGCAGAAAATGCGCCGTCTACTGGCGGTGTGGTGCGTGACACTTTCTCTCGTTGGCTAAATCAACCCAACTGGGGATGGAATGATTACGTCGAAACAAAAACGCGTTATCTCATTGATATGGGCGCATTGCATAAAAACCTTGTGCAGTACGTCTCCCAGTTTTGCCAACAAATTCGTAAAGCTTTAGCTGCTCAGGTCGATATTTCCGTTACGGCTGGCATGGCCACATTTTTTGCTGATTTCTCTCTGTGCCTGGCGCAATTGCAGGCGAGTCTGAGTGAGAGCCTGACGCTACGCCAACAAAATGAATCGGCGGTGAATGCAATGAATGAGCAATTGCAGCAGCGCATTACGATTGCGGCATGGCTTTATGAAGATTCCCGTTTGCTGCGTGACGATATCAATACCCTTTTTGCAACCGAGCACACATGACTAACGTTTTACTGGAAGGCCCCGGGAGGACGCTGGAGTGTGTCTACCCGAAGTTTATGGTCGATCTGGTTCAGGGAGATGAAACCAAACGTTCCGGCGGTTTTCTGCAACAGCAGCAGCGGCTGCGCGCGCGTCTGACGCAGGAGGTGCTATCCCAAACGCAACTGCGTGCGTGGGTGATGGCGGGAGTGTCCAGCGAACATCTGGTGATGCGCCTTAAGCTGGTGGAGAAGCTGGCAGGCATGATTGATCCGGGTCATCTGGCGCTGGTACGGATCGTTGAAGGGTTGATGTTGTTGCAACAAACCGAACACCCGCGTGGGCTTTCAACCCCCGGTCTTTTACAGCAAATAAATTCACTGACTGACTGGTTTACCCAACGCGGTGCGTATAAAGAGAAGGCGCTGACCCAGCGCGGCCTGACGGTTCAGGCGGGTGAGCATAGCGAACAAATTTTTACCCGCTGGCGGGCTGGCGCGTATGACGGCTGGTCGTTACCAGGACGCTGTTTTGTCGCGCTGGAGGAGCTACGTTGGGGAGCTTTTGGTGATGCCTGCCGGTTAGCGAATGCCGATGTGGTGTTAATGCTAAAAGACAACCTGCGAACCATGGCGGCTCAGGCATTGGCGGACAGCGTGAATGCAGCGCCCGCTACGCGTCATTACTATCATCATTGGCTCAGCACGCCAGCTGTCGGCGGATCGGGCGAGTATAACGATATGCTGAGCTGGCTGGGGAGCTGGTGCGATGCGCAACGCCATCCGGTAAGCTGGTCGGTGACGCAGCGGTGGCAAAACGTGGCCTTGGGGATGCCGCGATTGTGTTCGGCAAAGCGGCTGGTCGATGCGATGGTTGAGGAGATTTTTGCACCGACCCTGCTCGTCAATTGAGCAGGGCTGGTGAGTAGGATAAAGGCAGGTTTAGTGGTGCAGAGAGTCTGCCGGGGTGGCCACCGCTTCGTTGACGACCAGGTTTTTATTAAAACGTTTGGCGTACAGCGCGGTGATAATCGGCACCAGAATGGCGGTGACAATTACGCTGGCGGCAACCAGCGCCGTAGCGGATGCGGCAACCGGTTCGAACGCCGGGTTAATCTGGGCGATAATCACCGGGTTTGCTACCGCAGCGCCTGCTGCTGAAGAGGCTGCGACGCCTGCCGTACCGTTCCCGCCACCAATAACACGGTCAGCAATAATCAGCGGGATACCGGTGATGACGATAACCGCGACACCCAGCAGGATACCCAGCAGACCGGTATCAACGATCACGCTCAGGTTAATAGTGTTACCCAACGCGAAGCCGAAGAACGGGATCAGCACCGGTGTGGCTTTGCTGAAGAAAGAACGCAGGTCGTGATCCAGGTTGCCCAACGTAAAGCCAATCAGGAACGGTAATACCGCGCCGATGAAATGGTGTGGCTCGAAGGAGGCCAGACCCGCAGAGCCGAGGATCACCATGGTCATTAACGGACCGGATTCCAGAGACATCAACACAAATGCGCCGGACTCTTCTTTGGTGCCGTACTGGTTCATCAGGCTGGCGTACAAACCACCGTTGGTCATGTCCATCGCGGAGACAATTGCCAAAACTGAGAGGCCTGCAAAGAACCCGGTTTGAATACCGGTATCAGGAATAAATGAAGCAGCAATCATTGCCACTACCCACGCCACGGCTATTTTGGTTATTACCAGCGTACCGGACTTGCGTAATACCGTACCGGTTGCCCGCAAATCAATAGATGCGCCGATACAAAAAAACCACACTGCCAGAATCGGTACCGTTCCGCTGATCATTCCTTTGGTAAACGAACCAAAATACGCACCGGTATCCGGAGCTAACGTATTTAACACTGCGCCTAATAACAGAGGAATCAACATCATTCCGCCGGGGATGCGTTCAATCGTGGCTTTAATTTTCATAAACGTCCTCATGTCTTGTCGCTGCTAAAACTCGCGCAAGAGGGTAAAAATTAATAAATTCAAATGGTTACTGGTATTTCTTAACAAAGAAAATCGCTATCTCTTTGTTTTATAAAATCTAACGCGGCATACGTTGAGCGTGTTGCTGCTCCCAGGGATATTGCGTCTGGAATTAGTTTGCATTCATGGGAACATTGATTCAATCAAAATAAAACGATGTTTTAGTTATCTTCATCACATATTCCGAGCAAAAGTTCCCGGTCGGTCTGATTATGAAAAAAGCTGTGATCTTTTTGTGAAGGGATTAGGTGGTTTTTTTGCTAGCAGAATAATAGTGACCGCTGTGATTGTTGGTGCAATAAAGCGATTTATTCTTGTATTTAATTGTCAGTAAATCGCAAGCATGACATGTAAAAAAGCTGACTAAGAATGACCTAATTTACGCATGTTGACGAAATGAAAAACTATATGTGAAGTTGATCACAAATTTAAACGCTGTTAGGGTAAAGAGGTCATTAACCGCCCAATCAGGCGTCAACAGGTTCGGTTGTACTGTGCGTTTCTCGTCAGTGTAAGTAAACCTGCTACGCTTGTTACAGGGAATGCGCCTGTGCATTCCCCGCTCGATGATGACTCTGACGCATGGGCGTTAGGGGACTCGAACTGGAGCGTGACAGGGCTAAGTCTATGAGGACGAGTATGCTAAAAAGGAAAAAAATAAAACCGATAACGCTGCGCGACGTTACCATCATTGATGACGGTAAATTGCGAAAAGCTATTACCGCAGCGTCGTTAGGTAATGCGATGGAGTGGTTCGATTTTGGTGTTTATGGATTTGTTGCTTACGCATTAGGTAAAGTGTTCTTCCCGGGGGCTGACCCCAGCGTGCAGATGGTTGCTGCACTCGCCACCTTCTCTGTTCCCTTTCTGATTCGACCGCTTGGCGGATTGTTCTTCGGTATGCTCGGCGATAAATACGGTCGTCAGAAGATACTCGCTATCACCATCGTGATTATGTCGATCAGTACCTTCTGTATCGGTCTTATTCCCTCTTATGCCTCAATTGGTATCTGGGCACCGATTCTGCTGTTGCTATGTAAGATGGCGCAGGGGTTCTCGGTCGGCGGAGAGTATACCGGGGCATCGATTTTTGTCGCAGAGTACTCGCCAGACCGTAAGCGCGGATTTATGGGCAGTTGGCTGGACTTCGGCTCGATTGCCGGGTTTGTGCTGGGCGCGGGCGTGGTGGTCCTGATCTCAACTATCGTCGGCGAGGATAACTTCCTTGAGTGGGGCTGGCGTATTCCGTTCTTCCTGGCTCTACCGTTAGGCCTGATTGGTCTGTACCTGCGCCATGCGCTGGAAGAGACGCCGGCGTTCCAGCAGCACGTGGATAAACTGGAGCAGGGCGATCGTCAGGGTCTGCAGGAAGGTCCTAAGGTCTCGTTTAAAGAGATTGCAACTAAGCACTGGCGCAGCCTGTTGGCATGTGTTGGTCTGGTGATTGCCACCAACGTCACCTACTACATGCTGCTCACCTATATGCCGAGCTATCTGTCGCATAACCTGCATTACTCTGAAGACCACGGCGTGTTGATTATTATCGCCATCATGATTGGTATGCTGTTTGTGCAGCCGATTATGGGTTTGCTCAGCGACCGTTTCGGGCGTCGTCCGTTTGTGATCATGGGCAGTATTGCGCTGTTTGTGCTGGCGATTCCGGCATTTATTCTGATTAACAGTAATGTTATCGGCCTGATTTTCGCCGGGTTGCTGATGTTGGCGGTGATCCTCAACTGCTTTACCGGGGTGATGGCGTCAACGTTACCGGCGATGTTCCCGACGCATATTCGCTACAGTGCGCTGGCCGCCGCGTTTAATATCTCGGTATTAATCGCCGGTCTGACTCCGACATTGGCCGCATGGCTGGTGGAAAGCTCGCAGAATCTGATGATGCCTGCTTATTATCTGATGGTGATTGCGGTAGTAGGTTTGATTACCGGCGTGACCATGAAAGAGACGGCTAATCAGCCGCTGAAAGGCGCGACACCTGCTGCTTCGGATATTCAGGAAGCGAAAGAGATCCTCGGCGAACACTACGATAACATTGAACAGAAAATCGAAGATATCGATCAGGAAATTGCTGAGCTACAGGTTAAGCGCACGCGTCTGGTGCAGCAGCATCCGCGTATTGAAGAGTAACGGTGTTATTGCCTGATGGCACTACGTTTATCAGGCCTACGGGCAGCGCCGTACTTAGTCGGCCGGATAAGGCGCTAGCCGCCATCCGGCGCATGGCCTGGGCATTCGTGTTATTGCCTGATGGCACTACGTTTATCAGGCCTACGGGCAGCGTTGTACTCAGTAGGCCGGATAAGGCGTTAGCCGCCATCCGGCGCATGGCCTGGACATTCGTGTTATTGCCTGATGGCACTACGTTTATCAGGCCTACGGGCAGTGTTGTACTTTCGTAGGCCGGATAAGGCGCTAGCCGCCATCCGGCGCATGGCCCGGGCATTCGTGTTATTGCCTGATGGCACTACGTTTATCAGGCCTACGGGCAGCATTGTACTCAGTAGGCCGGATAAGGTGTCTTATGATATCAACTTAAGGTTGGCTTAATCTGTGTCAGGCAAACTCTCCTCCATAGTTTCGGAGGAGAGTGTCATGAAAACCCGTATTTATGAAAGTTTGACCACCGTGTGCAGTGTGCTGATCGTCAGCAGCTTTTTGTATGTGTGGGTGAGCTCTTACTGATTTTTCGCCAATTCCACCCATGCGCGAGTGCCGCTGGCTCCCTGGCGATTTTGCAGATAGAAATGCCCGTGATGTAACTGGGTGATGCGACTGACAATGCTCAGCCCCAGCCCAATCCCACCAAAACGGCTGTCCATACGGACGAATGCTTTACTCAACTCCCCGCATTTACTTTCATCAATGCCAGGCCCTTCATCCTCGACGGCCAGGACGGCATCATGCTCGGTGTTCAGGCTAATCGTAATATGGGTGCCTTCCGGGCTGTAACGATGCGCGTTTTCCACCAGATTTCGTAGCAGCATCCGCAACAGCGTAGCATCGCCACGCACGACAACGTCCGCCGCGCTTTGTGGCAGGAGCAGCGTCTGTTTACGTTGGTCCAGCATGGTGCTGAGTTCATCGTAGGAGGGCAGAATAACGTCCTCCAGCAGTTTGACATGCTGGTAGCTCCCGGCCGAAAACGACTGTCCGACGCGGGCGAGTTGCAGCAGCTGCGATACGCTGTCCATCATTTGGTCAAGGCGGGCAATCAACGGCGTAACGTCGACCTTATGGGTTTTGGATAATAATTCCAGATGCAGGCGAACGCCTGACAGCGGTGTGCGCAGTTCGTGGGCGACATCGGCGGTAAATAAACGTTCGTTTTCAATAGTGCTGGTCAGCCGCGTTACCAGGTCATTGAGCGCTGAGACAACGGCCTGGATCTCAACGGTTGAGCTGTGAATTTCAATCGGGGCCAGGTTATCGGCTGCTCGCGCTTCTAACTCTTTTTGCAGATCTGCCAGCGGGCGGGTTATTCGTCGCACCGCCTGATAGCAAATCAGCAGCGCCAGGCTGACCATAAAGATGCCGGGGACGATCAGGCTGGCGATGGCCTCGCGGATCTCATGCATGATGTGGCGATCGTTATTACGATTTTCGCGTAACGCCTGTTCGAATAACTGTATTTGTTCGGTACTTTCGTGCCACAACCAGAAGGTGCTAATCAACTGAAAGACCAGCAGAATTAGACCGATCGTCAGTATTAACCGTTGGCGAAGAGGGAGAGGTCGTTTTAGATATTGCAGCAGCTTCACTTAGCTTTCCTCAGTGGCGACCAGCATATAGCCAAATCCCCTGACCGTACGGATGCGTGATTTTCCGACTTTATCGCGCAGATTGTGAATGTGCACTTCCAGCGTGTTGGTAGACGGTTCGTTATCCCAGCTGTAGATGTCGTTATACAAAATTTCCCGGTGTACCGGGCTGCCCGCTTTGAGCATCAGGCGTGACAGGAGCGCGTATTCTTTCGGCGTTAAGATAACCTCTTGTCCGTCCATCCACACCTGGCGACGACCGATATTCAGCGTCAGATTGCTGACAATTAATTCACTTTCACCCTGATTGTTGTGGCGACGCAGAAGTGCCCGGATACGGGCGTGCAGTTCTTCCAGTGCGAACGGTTTGACCAGATAGTCATCGGCACCCACATCCAGCCCGCTGACCCGGTCTTTGAGCGTGTCACGGGCGGTGAGGATCAGCACGGGGAGAGAGTATTTCTTCTGTCTGATGCGGGTCAGGAAGTGCAAGCCGTCTTCATCCGGCAAGCCCAGGTCCAGAACAACCAGACTGTAATGTCCGGTCTCCAGACACTGCTCGGCTGCACGGGCGGTTGACACGCCATCACAGGCGTAGCCTTCTGTTTGTGCAGCGAGTATCAGTCCCTGTAGTAACAACGTGTCGTCTTCAACAATCAGAATTTTCATTCGTTTAGCCTCCCCGGCAGGGTTGCAGAATATCATCTGCCGCCTGATATTTCTGTGTTTGCACGCCCGTTAATCCCAGCAGAGTTGAGAAGAGATTATCCTGCGAGAAGTCTTCTGAGCTTGCCCGTTTTTGCAAACATGTCTGAGAGACCTGATAGCGTTGCTGATAATCCTCGGAGAGCCACAGCAGCATCGGCACATGTTTTTGCGTATCTGGTGCAATCGAATACGGCAGGCCGTGCAAATAGACGCCATTTTCCCCTAAGGATTCGCCGTGATCGGAAAGATAGACCAGGCTGGTGGTGAAATTATCCTGGTGTTCTTTCAGTATATTGATCGCTTTATCAACAATATAGTCAACGTAAAGAATGGTGTTGTCGTAAGTATTGACCAACTGTTGCTGCGAACAGGTCTGGATTTCGTTGGTATCGCAGGTTGGCGTATATTTCTTAAACTGCGCAGGATAGCGGTTGTAATAGGTCGGACCGTGGCTGCCGATGGTGTGCAGCACAATCACCCCGTCGCCTTGCAGGTTATTAATGTACTCTTCCAGCCCGTGGAACAGGATTTCATCGTAGCATTCACCGTCAATACACTGCCCTGGCAGGTTCAGCTTAGTCATATTCTGGTGTGGAACCCGATCACAGGCTCCTTTGCAGCCGCCGTCGTTATCGTTCCACAGAACGTTAATTCCCGCCCGCTGAATGATGTCGAGTACGCCTTCCTGATGCTGTGCCAGTTCTTCGTCGTAGTGCGCGCGTGGCATATCCGAGAACATGCAGGGTACTGATACTGCCGTTGCCGTTCCGCAGGATGTGGTGCGGGGGAAATAGACCACATCATCTTTTTCCAGCAGCGGGTTGGTCTGGCGCGAATAGCCTGACAGCGAGAAGTTATCGCCGCGCGAGGTCTCGCCGAGAACCACAATCGTCAGGTTCTTACGCTTTTCTTTTACCATCAACGGATTGCGATGGGCATCTTCGCCAATGCGCACCAGCGGCAGGTGGGCCAGTCGCTGGTGTGAATACCAGGATGACGTCGCCACAATGCTGTTGGATGGACTGAGGGATTTCACCAGTTCTTTGTTGTTGCGAAACAGTGAGGCGTAATCTTTATAGAAGAACGCTGCGACCAGCACGATCAGCAGCGCGGAGATCAGAATGTTCGCGCCACGAAACAGTATGCTGCGCATAACTGGCGTGATCGGTTTAATTTTTACCCAGCAGGCAATGAGCGCGGCCAGAATGCCGCTCACCCCGAGCGTGATGAGCATTTGCGGCGTCAGCAAAGCAAAGGTTTCGGCGGGCGTAGTGTCCATCATATTGGCGATCATCGAGCGGTCGATGATGATGCCGTAGGTCATGATGAAATATTGGGCCGATGCGCCAACCAGAATGAAAATGCACGCCACCAGGCGATTAAGCCACAGGAATGAGGCCAGCGTCAGCACAATGTTCATGACGCTGAACGCGACCACCGGCATTGATAAAAACACCAGCACGTTACGCACAGAGTCCAGAGGCAGGTCTTGCAGCACTTGTTTGTAGAACGCAATGTTCAGGAAAGTCGCAAGATAAAATGAGATCAGCAGAAGCCAGCTGATTAGCCCGAGAGTGGGCCTTTTAAACAAGAGCTTTAACATTAAGGGGGTTCCATCGACTATGTGGCGCAAATCCTCTCAAAGTAAAATTAAGCCAACCTTAAGTTCTTAATGTTGATTTTTCGAAGAGCGGTAGGAGAACGTTGACCCGATGAACTTACGCCATCGGGCCACGACGATTGTTGGCGTTAGTTATTGTTTACCGGGGCATCCAGTGGATACGGGTTTTTATGGATCCGGTTGTAGTTCAATGCGTACAGCGCGGTGATGATCATCAGCGTGACGAACGACCACATCACTTCTTTGGCGCCGGAACCGACAACCGCCCAGATGCAGTAGACAAAGGCGATAAAGGTGACCAGTAAGTACATCGGGCGTGCTTTACCAAAGTGACCATGGCCGAGCAGCAGCAGCGCGGCGCAGGTGTACAGATACGGCACCAGGGTGAAGATAACGGAAACCGAAGAGACCAGACCAAACTCTTTCGCTGCGTTCGGCGACATGCTGCTGAACTGGAAGATGGTCATCAGGATGCCGACGATAATTAACCCGGCCACTGGCGTACCGGCTTTGTTCACGCGGGCAAAAATCGGTGGGAACAGGCCGTCATCGGCTGCGGCTTTGGCGGTTTGCCCGGCAAGCAGCGTCCAGCCACCCAGAGAACCAAGACACCCGGCAGCAGCACAGAAGGAAACTATCGCCCCAGCGGTGTCACCCAGCGCCATACGTGCGGCATCACCGAACGGGGAGGCTGATACACGCAGCGCCGCGTTAGGGATCATACCCATGATTGCGGTGGTGGAGAGCACGTAGCAAACAGCGGCAATCAGCACGCCGCCCATGGTAGCGATAGGTACGTTACGTTTGGGATTTTTAACCACGCCAGCCGCAACGGAGGCGCTTTCCACCCCGATAAATGACCACAAGGTGACGTTCAGAGTGCTTTGAATCGCGCCGAAGGTGTTCATCCCGCTGACGTTCCAGGCTGCCATATAGGTTTCACCGCGGAACCAGAACCAGCCGAAGACGGCAATCCCGACAATTGGCACCAGTGCCAGTACCGTTGCGACGGCCTGCACGCGGGTGATCATTTTCGGTCCGACAATGTTCAGTAATACGAAGATCCACAGCACTACGACGCAGGTCAGCGTCAGGACCAGCGGATCTTTTAAGATGGGGAAGAAGTAGCTCAGGTAACCGACGCCAATGACCACCATGGCGATGTTACCAATCCAGCAGGCCAGCCAGTACAGCACGTTGGTCTGGTAGCCCAAAAAAGGACCGAAGCAGCGGCGGGCGTAAGCATAAGAACCACCGGGACTGGAGTCTAAGGACGACATTTTGGCGTACACCATCGACAGTGCCAGAGCACCGATAATCGTGACCAACCATCCGTAGATTGCAATCCCGCCAGTTGACGCAAGGTTTGCGGGTAGCAGGAATACACCGGAACCCATAATATTCCCCGACACCATAAGGGTGACGGGGATTAAGCCCACTTTGTGAGCATCAGCATCCGTCGACATATTTTTTAACTCCTGATAAGGATAAATGACGCCTTATCATACCTCGTCAAAAGTCTATTTAATGATGACGGAGCTGGGGTATCGCTAATGCTGATATTATTATGGCTTATTGCTAACTGATTAAAAATCAGGCGGCGGATGGCTCCCTATGTTGACTCACATAATGCAGAGGCGTCATCCCATAGAACTCTTTGAATACGGAGATAAAGTATGAGGTACTGTTATATCCACACAGTTGAGAGACCTGAGAAATGTTTTTGCCGTCCATCAGTAATTGATTGACGGCATATCGCATGCGACATGTGGTAATTATTTGGCTGTAACTTGTATTTTCACTTTTGAGCTTTTTCTTTAACAAACTGGGACTCAGGCATAAGCAACTGGCAACCATGCTTAAATTCCAGTCTTTATGTATATCGCTCTCAATAATGTGATAAACGCTATCGCTGATACAGTTGCGCAGCATATACATGAGCAAAGAAATAAACTTTTTGCTGTCGAGAAAGCGTGATAACACCGTGAACAGTAGCGAGCGCGTACGCTCTCTTTCAGCTTCGTTCACTGTGTCCATTACGCTGTGTTGGGCTGCCACCCTGAAGACATCCGGCGTCAGACACGCGGCGGTCATCACTGGGCTGGCACTGCGTTGCCAGAGTGGGATCTGTGAAAGGTCTTTATTTAAAAAGCGCAGATAATCTTTAATGATATCGCGGCTGATATGTACGACCAATGCGTTATTAAGTGATGAGAAATCGATAATATTATTATCGCATGCCACCAGTGCCATATGATTAGCTTTTAAACTGATGGCTTCTTTACCGTTAATCCTTAACCAAACATCCTTCTCCGTTAATACAACAACACAAGCTTCTTTGCTGCAAAGCCTCATACCCAACTCCAGGAATATGAACATAAAACACCGTAGCTCAACATCAGATGAGCCAAATCGGCTAAATTGAAATTGTATGATGAAACCAGGACTGCAATAAAATAACGTGTCTGAAATTAATTACAATGTTTGGCGGGATTTTTCTTATGTACACATTTTTGTACGCAAGTGGAAAGGCGCTATTTGCGTATAAAAAAAGCGCGGGGTGGTCCCGCGCAAAAAGGTATGACAATGTTATTGTTTTGCAGCAATACTCAGGAATTACTCAAGCATGACATGTCTACCTTAAACATCGGACTATCTATAAAACGACATTATGCTTTCACGCACATAACGTGGTACACACCGTCAATAATTTCCGTTCCTTCGGTTTCATGTTCAAATCCAGGGAAGTGGTGGTCCCAGGACTGCAACGAACGTAGATAACTAATCTGCGGGCTATTGGCGTCGCCAAAGTTTTCCCCGGACAGCAGCATCGGAATTCCTGGTGGGTAAGGAATAACGGAATTCGCGGCTATACGACCCGGCAGATTTTCAATGGCCACCATCTCAACGTTATCGCTGACTATCGCGTTATAGGCTTCACGCGGGGTGATTTCAGCAACAGGCAGGCCGGAGTAGGCCGCGTTAAGACGTGCGCCAGGGTTGTTCTCTTTCAGCCAGGCGAACATGGTGTCGCCCAGATCGTGAATGCCCATGTTGGCGTAAGTGTCTGGATGTTCCTCAACCAGTTCTGGCATCACCTGTGCCAGCGGGGTATTGGCATCGTAATGGTGTTTGAAAGAGCACAACGTGTTGATCAGTGTGCCCCATTTCCCGCGGGTAATCCCCATGGAGAACAGGAACATAATCTGGAAGTCGGTGGTACGGGTCGGCACGATGCCGTGACGGCCAAGCCAGGCGGTGACCAGTGCAGCCGGTACGCCGTTCTCTTCCAGTTCACCATCGTCGCCCATCCCCGGAGCCAGAATGCTGACTTTGATCGGGTCCAGCATGCTCCAGTTATCCGGCAGGTCTTTAAATCCGTGCCAGGATTCACCCGGGCGCATTACCCAGCAGTTCTGGTCGGTGGTCAGGAGTTGGGTTGGCGCATCGGCAAAGTCATAGGTTTTGCCGGTCTGCGGATCGGTCACAATCTCTTTGTTCCACGGTTTGAAGAACCAGTCGCCTTCGGCGGTGAATTCTTTGTACAACCGCGCCATGGCCTGACGGAAATCGACCGCTTCGTCGATCACTTCCTGGGTGAGCGACAGGCCGCTGTTACCGTCCATCATGGAAACCGCCACGTCGTTTGAGGCGCAGATGGCATACAGCGGAGAGGTAGTGGCGTGCATCATGTACGCCTGGTTAAAGCGGGAGAAGTTCACGGCCCCACGACCTTCACGAACGTGAATGTAAGATGCCTGAGAAAGCGCATTCAGCAGTTTGTGGGTCGAGTGGGTGGCAAAAACGGTAGGACCGTTATGATCGCCCGGCGCGCCACGCATGGCGTAGTGATCGGCGTAAATTGGGTTGAAGCGAGCATAGCCGTACCAGGCCTCATCGAAGTGGATGCGATCGCTGGTTTGCGCGAGCAGGTCCTGGGCCTCTTTGGCGTTGTAGCAAACACCGTCGTAGGTACAGTTGGTCACAACGCTGTAAGACGGTTTTTGCCCGGCTTTACCTTTGGTCAGCGGGCTTTCGCTGATCTTTTTCTGCAATGTTTCAGGCTGCATTTCCTGCGGGTAGATAGGCCCGATAATGCCGTACCGGTTGCGGCTTGGCACCATGTACACCGGTTTTGCCCCGGTGAGGATAAGCCCCTGCTCGATGGATTTATGGCAGTTACGATCCAGCACCACGACGTCATCATCGGTCATACAAGCCTGCATGATGGTGCGGTTAGAGCCGGAAGTCCCGACCACTACGGACCAGGAGCGGTCAGCGCCAAACACGCGGGCGGCATATTTTTCGCTCTCGCCAAACGCGCCGGTATGATCCAGCAGCGAGCCGAGCGATGCGCGTTCAATACCCATGTCGCTACGGAATAAGTTTTCACCATAGTAATCATGGTAGAAACGACCGGCCGGCGTTTTGGTGAATCCGACGCCGCCCTGGTGACCCGGAGCTGCCCAGGAGTATTCATGGATGTCGCCGTACTTCATCAGCGCGCTGAACAGCGGTGGCAGAAGTTGTTGGCGGTAGCGGGTCATCGCCGCAACGGCGCGACCGGCGATAAAGTCTGCGGTATCTTCCAGAATCCAGGCGAATTCATCGACAAGCTCCAGCAGGTCGCGATCCAGCGATGCGGTGGCTTTTTCGCGATCGCCCAGCAGGAAAACGGGAACGTTTTGCTGGCGCTCGTGGAGCTTGCCGATCAATTGCCTGACGTTCAGGTGCTCGTCTTGTTGTTCCATTTGATAGCTGAACATCAGGCAATCAATGGCTTCATTGGCGGCGAGGATTGCGTAACCATCGTCGAATGAGGTGGACTTAATGACGGTAACATTTTGGCGGCTTAATGCGTCAGCCAGACGTTCGACAGCGCTACCGACCCAGGTGTCCTGATGCAGAAACTCACTTTCAACAATTAATACTTTCATCATCTTTTACCCGGTTGTGGAAAGGTTGCAATCTATGAATTGCAGACACACCGTATGAATGTGACGCAGGCAAGTATTATCCTGTCAAAATGGGCTGTAAAGCGGGTGAAAAATAGTCTGATTTGTGTTTAATTTGTTTTTAAACAGTAGGTTATGTTTGCTTGTTGGCGGTTTTTCACCGCCGTTTATCGACAGGGGGAATATTTTTTTGGCTGATACTGATATTGCCGAATGATATCAACCAGCGATTGTTTGCCGATGCTGCTGGCTTAGTTTGCGGTACTGCTGCGGCGACATGCCGACAAACTTGCTGAAGGTGTCATAAAAACGGCTGCTGGATCGGAATCCGGCGGTCAACGCAACGTCGAGAATGGTTTTATCGGTATCGCTAAGCAATGCGCGGACGTGATTAATCCGCATTGCCGTGATGTACTGCTTCAGGGTGAGTTGCATTACGCGTTGGAAAATCCCCATCGCGTAGTTGGCGTTGAGCTTCACGTGTTCCGCGACGTCGTTGATGGTGAGCGCCTGATCGTAGTTGTCGGCAATAAAGCTCAGCATTTGGCTGACGTAAAACTGGGCGTGCCGCGACACGCTGTTTTTGTGGGTCCGCGAGGTTTTATTGACCAGGATAGGCTGCCAGCCGGAAAGGCTAAACCGCTTGAGCATCAGACCAATTTCATCAATGGCGAGCTGGCGAATTTGTTCGTTCGGGTTGCTCAGTTCCTGTTGCCAGCGCTGAACCTCAAAGGTGCTCAACTGCTGCGACGCCAGCGATTTGATGACCATTCCATGGGTAACATGGTTGATCAGCTCGCGATCCAGCGGCCAGGAGAGGAAAAGGTGCATCGGTAAATTGAAGATAGCCATACTTTGGCAGCTGCCCGGACGCGTGAGCTGATGCGGTGTACAGGCCCAGAATAGCGTGATGTGTCCCTGTTTTATCTGCACGACTTCGTTGTTGATAAGGTACTCGACGTCACCATCAAACGGAACATTGATCTCCACCTGCCCATGCCAGTGGCTGGCAGGCATAGCATGCGGTGAGCGCAACTCGATATCCATCCGTTGATATTCTGAGTACAGCGATAGCGGGCTGCGGGTTTGTTCTTCATCGCTACTGCACATGTGCGGATCGGGAGGGAGAGGCGATGTCGGTAATGTACTCATGGTTGCTCCATTTCCTGAATTATCAGAATCATGTCATTTAACACGTATTAAGGCTGAGAATCAGGACACAAATTGGACCGTTACCATTGAGCATAGCGACATTTTGCGGCCGCATACTCTGCTTTTTGGGTGATTTTGTCCCATAAACTCAGATCCAATAGGGCGCAGAGTGATGATCTGAGTTTATGGGAATGCTCAGCAGGGAAGTCGGAGGTTTTCATCTATGCGCTGTGCCACCATGACTGTGTTCACTAATGTTCTGGAGAGTCATGATGTCTGCACCCAAAATTACCTTTATCGGCGCCGGTTCCACGATTTTCGTCAAAAATATTCTTGGGGACGTCTTTCACCGCGATGCGCTTAAATCTGCGCATATCGCCTTGATGGATCTCGATCCTACGCGTCTGGAAGAATCACACGTTGTTGTGCGCAAGTTGATGGATTCTGCGGGCGCGTCTGGACGAATCACCTGCTATACCGATCAAAAAGCGGCATTACAGGATGCCGATTTTGTGGTGGTCGCTTTCCAGATCGGCGGCTATGAACCCTGTACCGTTACCGATTTTACGGTGTGTAAACGCCATGGTCTGGAGCAGACGATTGCCGACACGCTGGGGCCGGGCGGCATTATGCGTGCGCTGCGCACCATCCCGCATTTATGGCAGATTTGTGAGGATATGACCGAAGTCTGTCCGCAGGCCACAATGCTTAACTACGTTAACCCGATGGCAATGAACACCTGGGCAATGTATGCGCGCTATCCGCATATTAAGCAGGTTGGGTTGTGTCATTCGGTGCAGGGGACGGCGGAGGAGTTGGCCCGCGATCTGAACATCGACCCTGCTTCTTTGCGCTATCGCAGTGCCGGGATCAACCATATGGCGTTTTATCTGGAGCTGGAGCGCAAAACGGCGGACGGTGCCTATGTGAATCTCTACCCGGAGCTGCTGGCGGCCTATGAATCCGGTCAGGCGCCGAAACCAAATATTCACGGAAATACCCGTTGCCAGAACATTGTGCGCTATGAAATGTTCAAAAAATTGGGGTATTTCGTCACCGAATCGTCGGAGCACTTCGCTGAATATACGCCGTGGTTTATCAAACCGGGGCGTGAAGATCTGATTGAGCGCTATAAGGTGCCATTGGATGAATATCCGAAACGTTGTGTGGAACAGTTGGCGAACTGGAAAAAAGAGCTGGAAGAGTACAAAACGGCTGAGCGGATCGACATTAAACCGTCGCGCGAATATGCCAGCACTATCATGAACGCTATCTGGACCGGTGAACCGAGCGTCGTGTATGGCAACGTTCGCAATGACAATCTGATCGATAACCTGCCGCAAGGCTGCTGCGTTGAAGTCGCTTGTCTGGTCGATGCAAATGGTATTCAGCCAACGAAAGTCGGGACTCTCCCGTCACATTTGGCGGCCATGATGCAAACCAATATCAATGTTCAGACCCTGCTAACGGAAGCCATCCTGACGGAGAATCGCGATCGCGTTTATCACGCGGCAATGATGGATCCGCATACCGCCGCGGTACTGGGGATTGAAGAGATTTATGCGCTGGTGGACGACCTGATCGCGTCTCACGGCGACTGGCTGCCGGCCTGGCTGCACCGTTAATACACAATCACGCCGGGCATTGTATCCGGCGTTTAACCTCTGACGTTTCCTCTTACAGAAGGCGGGCGCTGGTAACAGCGACCCGATACCCTATGAGCATATCTCTGACAACAAAACTCAGTTATGGATTTGGAGCGTTTGGTAAGGATTTCGCCATCGGTATTGTGTACATGTACCTGATGTATTACTACACCGACGTGGTGGGATTATCGGTGGGGCTGGTCGGAACGTTGTTCCTGGCGGCAAGGATTTGGGATGCGGTAAACGATCCCATCATGGGCTGGATTGTGAACGCCACCCGATCGCGCTGGGGAAAATTTAAACCCTGGATTTTACTCGGTACGCTGGCGAACTCATTGGTGCTGTTTTTGCTTTTTAGCGCACATCTTTTTGAGGGTACTGCGCAGGTCGTATTTGTTTGCGTGACGTATATATTATGGGGAATGACCTACACCATTATGGATATTCCATTCTGGTCACTGGTGCCAACTATTACGCTGGATAAACGCGAGCGTGAACAACTGGTGCCGTACCCCCGTTTCTTCGCCAGCCTTTCTGGGTTTGTTACCGCAGGCGTGACGCTGCCTTTTGTGAGCTATGTTGGCGGAGCCGATCGTGGTTTTGGTTTTCAGATGTTTACGCTAATTCTCATCGCGTTCTTTATCGTTTCCACCGTTGTGACGCTACGGAATGTGCATGAGGTTTATTCGTCAGACAGTGAGGCCACGGCAGACAGCAGTCGTCTTGGGTTGAAAGCGATCGTTGGGCTTATCTATAAAAATGACCAGCTATCCTGCCTGTTAGGTATGGCACTGGCTTACAATATTGCATCCAATATCATTGCTGGCTTTGCCATTTACTATTTTACCTACGTCATTGGCGATGCAAGTCTCTTCCCGTACTACATGTCTTACGCAGGTGCGGCAAACCTGTTGACGTTGATTTTCTTTCCTCGGCTGGTAAACGCTTTGTCACGACGGATCTTGTGGGCTGGGGCATCGGTGTTGCCGGTGCTTAGCTGTAGCGTACTACTGGTGATGGCGCTGGCAGATTTCCATAATATCTTACTGATTGTTATAGCGGGTGTTTTACTGAATATTGGTTCGGCGCTTTTCTGGGTGTTGCAGGTCATTATGGTGGCAGATACCGTTGATTACGGCGAATACAAACTTAATGTTCGTTGTGAAAGTATCGCTTATTCGGTGCAGACAATGGTGGTAAAAGGTGGGTCAGCATTTGCCGCTTTCTTTATCGCGTTGATACTCGGGGTGATTAATTACGCGCCAAATGTCGCGCAGTCTGCCGAAACCATCGTTGGCATGCAGTTTATTATGATAGCGCTACCCGCACTCTTTTTTGTGGTGACCTTAGTCCTGTATTTCCGCTTTTATCGACTGAATGGCGACACCCTGCGCAGGATCCAGATCCATTTACTGGATAAGTATCGCAAGGTGCCGCAGCACTATGAGCAACCGGATATCCCGGCTATTGCGGTAGTGGCTCCAGGCGATGTGAAGGCGTAGCGATGGAATGGCATTCGTTGATTGGATATTTGGCGGCCAGCCTGACGACGCTCTCTTTCTTACCGCAAGCCATTAAGGTTATTACCACCCGCAACACGCAAGGTATCTCCGGTTTGATGTATGTGATGTTTGTGTGCGGGCTGGTTTTGTGGCTGATTTACGGATTATTGATTGAAGATACTGCCGTCAGCATGGCGAACTTTCTGACACTGTTGTTCGCCTTGCCGATTCTGGTTATCAAGTATCGCAGTAGGTAATGTAGATTGCCGGAGAAGCGTTAGCGCTCTCCGGCCATTTTCAATTGCCGATTGTGCCAGCCCGCCAGTGCGAGGACCGTTGTTAACGCACCGAGCAGGGCGCAGAACATGTCCGACTGGGTATCCCACGGGTCACCCTGCGTGCCAAGGAAGTCATCCGCACCTTGCCCCATTGCCAGCGCAGCCCACCATTCGATCAGTTCATACATTGCGCTAATCGCCAGTGCTACGCAGCAGACCAAAAATGCCAGCATCTTACGACCACGGACAATATTGCCGCGCACTAAAATCTCTCTTGCCGTCAGGGCTGGTACCAGCCCCTGGAAGAAGTGGCCCAGCTTGTCATAGGGGTTTCGACTGAGATCCAGCCATTCCTGAACCTGAAAACCGACGGGGACTTTGGCGTAGGTATACATCCCGCCTACCATCAGAATGATGGCGTGCAAGAAAATCAACGTATAAAGCAGCGGCGTCAATGGGTACTGCTTCATGGTTGCCAGTAACAGCGGGACGACAATAATGACTGGCGTGACTTCCATCAGCCAGGTGATTTTCTCCGAGGCAGAGATACCGGTGTAGATAAGAATCAGCGCCAGGATCAATGCACCGGTGCGCAAGATTGTGGGGTTCAGAGTGCGGAGCATTGCGAATTCACACGTAATGGAAAAGATCACTATTCCCTGTGAACGGCAAAAATTCAATACCAGTAAATGGGGGGATAAAGTTGGCCCGGGGGGATCGCTGGACTGACGCCAAAAATTTAGTGCCAGTCCAGTGCCGGGCCGAATGGGTTACTTCGCGCAGTTAGCGCATTGTTTGCTGACGATTTGCTGGAAGAAATCGTTGCCTTTGTCATCGACCAGAATGAAAGCCGGGAAATCTTCTACTTCGATTTTCCAGATAGCTTCCATACCCAGCTCCGGGTATTCCACGCATTCCAGATGCTTAATGCTCTGCTGCGCCAGTACCGCTGCCGGTCCACCGATGCTGCCTAAGTAGAAGCCGCCGTGTTTGTGGCAGGCGTCAGTCACCTGCTGGCTACGGTTACCTTTTGCCAGCATGATCATGCTGCCGCCGTGAGACTGCAACAGGTCAACGTAGGAGTCCATACGACCCGCGGTGGTTGGACCTAAAGAACCGGACGGGTAGCCTGCAGGGGTTTTGGCCGGACCCGCGTAGTAGATCGGATGATCTTTCACGTACTGCGGCAGACCTTCGCCGGACTCAATACGTTCTTTTAACTTCGCGTGGGCAATGTCACGACCAACAATGATAGTACCGCTCAGTGACAGACGAGTAGAAACCGGGTACTGAGAGAGCTGGGCGAGGATCTCTTTCATTGGGCGGTTAAGGTCAACTTTAACCACTTCGCCTTCGCCCGCCTGGCGCAGAGATTCCGGAATGTACTGACCTGGGTTATGTTCCAGTTTTTCAATCCAGATCCCTTCGCGGTTGATCTTGGCCTTGATGTTACGGTCTGCAGAGCAAGAAACGCCCATACCAACCGGGCAGGACGCGCCGTGGCGAGGCAGGCGGATCACGCGGATATCATGTGCGAAGTATTTCCCGCCGAACTGAGCACCAAGGCCGAGTTTCTGCGCTTCTTCCAGCAGTTCTTGTTCCAGTTGCAGATCGCGGAACGCCTGACCGTGAGCATTGCCTTCAGTCGGTAGCGCGTCATAGTAGTGTGTGCTGGCCAGCTTCACCGTTTTGAGGGTGCTTTCCGCTGACGTACCACCAATAACGAATGCGATGTGATACGGCGGGCAAGCTGCGGTACCCAGCGTGCGCATTTTCTCAACCAGGAAGTTTTTCAGTTTGCCGGGAGTCAGCAGCGCTTTGGTTTCCTGATACAGATAGGTTTTGTTGGCTGAGCCGCCGCCTTTGGCCACGCACAGGAATTTGTATTCGTCACCGTCCACGCTGTACAGATCGATCTGTGCGGGCAGGTTGGTGCCGGTATTTACTTCTTTGTACATATCCAGCGCCGCGTTTTGCGAGTAGCGCAGGTTATCTTCGATATAGGTATTAAATACGCCTTTGGAGAGCGCCGCTTCATCGCCGCCGCCGGTCCAAACACGCTGACCTTTTTTCCCCATGATGATTGCCGTACCGGTGTCCTGGCAGGTTGGCAACACGCCTTTGGCGGCGATTTCGGAGTTTCTCAGGAACTGCAGCGCCACGTACTTATCGTTTTCGCTGGCTTCGGGATCATGGAGAATTGAGGCGACTTGCTGTTGGTGTTCTGGGCGGAGCATGAAGGAGGCATCGTGGAAGGCTTGCTGGGCCAGTAGCGTAAGTGCTTCAGGGGCTACTTTCAGGATTGTTTCGCCTTCAAACTCGCCGACGCTGACGTGATCGGATGTCAGCAGGTAGTACTCAGTTTTGTCTTCCCCCAGTGGGAAAGCCGCCTGGTAAGTGAATTCAACTTTTGACATTTGCTTCCAGCCTTTTCATTTTTCTCAGGAATTTTAAAATTCTCTGTGTCTTCATGGTGGCGTGCCGTACCAACGTGGACGGCACGCGAACTGTGATTACAGGAAACCGTACATTGCGGCGAAGATCCAACCAAAGACACAGGATACGCTTACGCCGATCAAGCCAGGCAGAATGAAGCTGTGGTTGATAACGAAGCGGCCGATGTGGGTGGTGCCGGAACGGTCAAACTGGATTGCAGCCAGATCGCTCGGGTAGGTCGGCAGAATGTAGTAACCGTAACATGCCGGAGCAGAAGCCACGATGTACGCGGGATCAACCCCGATTGCCAGCGCGACCGGAACAATCGCTGCCAGCGCCGCTGCCTGGGAGTTTACAAATTTGGATACCAGCAGCAGAACAATTGCATAGGCCCACGGATACTCTTTCACCATATTGCCCAGCACACCTTCGATTTCTGTCATGTGCGCGCCGAACATTGTTTCGGCCATCCAGGCAATTCCGTACACCGCCACAATCGCGATCATACCGGAACGGAAGACTTCGTTTTTAGATATTGAAGCGGGATTGGTCTTCGTCAGAATAATAATCAGCGCACCGGTCAGCAGCATGAACATCTGGATAACCAGCACCATTGACAGCGGTTTGCCGCTAAAGGTAGGACGCAGCTCAGAGAACGCGCCAAGCACGGCAACAACGGCAATAGCGGCCAGGAAGATCCACATGGCCAGCCAGTTGCTTTTCGGCAGCTTTTTGTCTAACAGCGTGGCGGTATCGCCATACACATAGTTATGGTTTTCAGGTACGGAAATGAACTTCTGGAACTCTTCATCTTTATCCAGATCCTTACCACGGAACCAGCTGAAGATACCGATCGCCAGGATACCCAACAGGGTAGACGGGATGGTGATGCTGAGCAGGTCGAGGAATTCGAGATGCTTGCCTTCAAACGTTACGTTACCCAGCATTGCCACCAGTGACACAACGGCTACAGAAACCGGGCTGGCGATAATCCCCATCTGTGCACCGATAGAACTCGCCGCCATCGGACGTTCCGGGCGAATATTGTTCTTAATGGCAACGTCATAAATGATTGGCAGGATGGTGTATACCACGTGCCCTGTACCGCAGAGAATCGTCAGGGTGCAGGTAACGAAAGGTGCGACGATGGAAACGTATTTTGGGTTACGGCGCAGCAGCTTTTCAGCGATTTGCAGCATAACGTCAAGGCCGCCGGAGGCTTGCAAGGTTGCCGATGCGGCCACCACGGCAATAATAACCAGCATTACATCTACAGGTGGTTTACCCGGCTGGAGATGGAAAACGAAAACCAGAATGACCAGGCCGATACCGCCTAATAAACCCAGCGCGATACCGCCCTTTCTGGCACCATAAAACAAACATATTAATATTATGAGAAGTTGTATACTAAATAACATTTTATTTACCCTCGCGAAAAACCCAGTCAATTTTTTGAAAAATGGATCTGTGCCACATTCTTTTTTGCCAGAATAAGCATCAAAAAATGGTCAGTATTCGATATGTCCGTATTTGCGATTAATGTTCAAATGTCTTGCTAGAATGTTTTTTCAAATTTATGGAAATATTTAGCTTTTTTCTGTGGCTTTGATCAGAGGAGAGAATCCTCAGGCGATGGGAAGCAGAGCTGGGCATGGAAAGCTGCGGTTGACGCTGTAATTTATCTGTTTTGCGTTTTCCGCTATTACGTGAACCACCGACAGAATGGGTGAGTAGATTATTTATGTGATCACGGTCACGCCATCTCATAATGTGATGAGGTCGGCGTGCGGATACTTTTATTTGCTCACAAAAATGTACGGTGTCCATGGTACGTAGCATGGTCTCCATTGCTACCAGTCTAGATTTTGTATGTCTGGTTAATTTCAGACTAATCCTTTATGGGTAAAAATACACACTCTGCGAGTTAGATAATACTTAATTAACTTTTGTTAGCGATTTTGAAATTAAAAACAGTGTGATGGTTGTCAATATTAAAATAATACATTTAACATGCCGGATACAAATATATTTGATCTAACGCAAATTTATAATTTTACAGTGCCAGCTGGTGAAATCGGGATTTTTCATTATTTTAATAATTGTTACTTTCAAATAACAAATAATCCCAAGTGTATTTATTGGCAATATTGTTTAAGCAATGAGTAGTGTTCAGCCTGCACACGATAACGATAAACAGGTCTGCCGGTCACGCCATAATGGATGCTGGTAAATAAGATGTGACAATTGACGAGCCAGATAAGGTATTTACGGCAAGAGACGCGCGAGATATTGACCTCGTTGGCCAGCTCATCCGTGGAGAACTCCTGATCCTGGTGCTCATCAATCCACTGACACAGCGTGCGTAACGTTTGTGGCGTTAACCCTTTAGGTAAGCGCCGTGCTTCCTGTTCATTGGAAGAGCTGCCGTGAATCAGCTGGTCAAGCTCAGACTGTTCATAGTACTGATGCTTGTCCATTTCATTTTTCTTGTGCAGCCAGCCGGTGAGCGCCTCTTCAAACCGGGAAGCCTGGAAAGGTTTGATCAGGTAGTCAACAACACCGTAGTGAAGTGAATCTTTGATGGTGGTGGCATCAGCGGCGGAAGAGATGACGATGACATCACACTTGCAACCTTCGCTGTGCAGAACCGGTAGCAGGTCCAGACCGTTTTCTTTTTGCATATAAATATCTAGCAAAATCAGATCGATATGATGACCGCTATGAAAGATTATCTCTTTTGCTTTCTCCAGCGTGGAGGCTGTGCCGCAGCAGTGAAAACCGGAGAGTTGCGCGACATAACGGCGGTTTAATTCCGCTACCATTGCATCGTCATCGACAATTAAGACATTGATCATCTGCTGGCCCTCTCACCATTCCACGGTAACTGTACAAAAAATTGGGTGAAGATCCCTGGTTCAGACTCGACGGAAATATTACCGCCAACGTTTTCAACCTGTTGTTTAACAAGCGCTAAACCAACGCCCCGTTCGGTTCCTTTTGACGAAACGCCCTTCTCAAAGATGTGCTCAATGTTTTCGGGGGCAATCCCCGGACCATCGTCATTCACTTCGCAATGCAACCAGCCGTGTCGATAATGCAAGGATACGCTGATCTCACCACCAGGTTCTTGACCTAGCGCCTCCAGGGCGTTTTCAATCAGATTCCCCAGAACGGTAATCAGTACCGCCACCTGATCTTCGTTGCTATTTTCCGGTAACTGGCTTTCATTGCTAATGACCAGACTATGGCCTAAATCAGATGTGCGATTAATCTTACTGAGTAAAAATCCTGCGATCACCGGTGATTTTATTTTTCCTAACAGTGAGCCAATTTCTTCCTGATAATTGTTTGCGGTCTTCAGGATGTAATTTTCAAGCTGCTTATAACTTTTCAGATGCAATAATCCCAGAATCACGTGCAATTTATTCATGAATTCGTGGGATCGTTCACGAAGTGCGTCGGCATAGTTGACCATACCATCCAGACGTTGCATTAGTTTTCGGACTTCAGTCTTATCTCTGAAGGTTGAAATGGCACCGATGATTTTACCGTTGCTGAGTACCGGGACCGTGTTAATTAAGAGTAGCCGATCCTTCACCATGATCTCTTCATCGCGGCGCGGCGTTCCGTCATGTAGTACCTGTGAAAAATCGACCACCTGTGACCACGCATGGCTGAGTGTGGAGAGCTGGGCATCATCTTGTGATTTGTGATAATCCAGCAGCTCCTGCGCCGCCTGGTTAATCAGGGTCACTTCACCGCATTCGTCAACGGCAATAACACCTTCCTTTATAGAGTGCAGCATCGCCTGGCGTTGTTCGAACAGATTGGAGATTTCATAAGGCTCTAGGCCAAACAGAATGCGCTTGAGGACTTTGACAAATACCCATGTACCGAGCAGTCCAACCAGTACGCCAAATAAGATTGACCAGATGATGCTGCCGCGGCTGTTATTGATCTGCTCAGTCACCCGGCTTAGCTCAAGGCCGATCGACACGACGCCAATCTGCCGGTGATGTTCGTCATAGATAGGAGTAAATACACGTAGAGCTTTAGCCAGGAATCCGCGATTAATGGCGACATTCTCTTTACCCTGCAGGGCCAGCAATATGTCATCACCTTTAAATGGCTGACCGATTCGCTGCGCTTCGGGATGAGAGTAACGAATGCTTTGCATATCAGTGACGACGATAAACAAAAAGTCGTTGCTCTTATTCACCGCCTGGGCAATCGCCTGAATGCCGCTTTCCTCGGGCTTTTTCATTAGTCCCTGGCGGATCTCCGGAGAGTTGGCTAGCGTTCGCGCGACCGCAAGCGCTTTACTCGCTAATGCATCGCGCGTCATGTTGCTGATCTGCGAGAAATAAATCAGATGAACGACAAGCAGCACGGAGAAGAGTACTGCACTAACCATGAGGATCACGGTGGTGCCAAGCTTCATCGGGCGTTTACGTATAGCAGTACGTTGCAGGGAGTATCTCATCACGGTCCTGAAATCACGGTTTGTGCGGGTATTATTGCCTGATGGGGTGCGTAATTCAAAGGTGGTAGGGATTATGGCGCTTAAGTTGTCAGTCCTTCTTCTTTATATAGCGTAGAGTGAATTTCTTTCTATATAGAGGTTTTCATACCGATTCTCTCCCTTTTTAGGGACGCTTACAGATAATTTCCTTACGATTGTGGATAACTCTGTGCGTAAATGGGTATAAGGCGGGGTTTTGCTGTGGAATGCAGCAGTCAGTCATTTTTCTGTCATTTAAGGGTTGCGGGCCGCAGGAAACTCCCTATAATGCGCCTCCATCGACACGGCGGATGTGAATCACTTCACACAAACAGCCGGTTCGGTTGAAGAGAAAAACCTGAAAATGAGGGTTGACTCTGAAAGAGGAAAGCGTAATATACGCCA
>NZ_JBIMRA010000015.1:0-88231 GCF_043945515.1 Citrobacter freundii complex sp. 2024EL-00216
TGTTCACTCGTTGAGACTTGGTATTCATTTTTCGTCTTGCGACGTTAAGAATCCGTATCTTCGAGTGCCCACACAGATTGTCTGATAAATTGTTAAAGAGCAGTGCCGCTTCGCTTTTTCTCAGCGGCGCGGGGTGTGCATATTACGCCATCCCGCTACGAAGTCAAGCATTTAATTTCGCTTTCTTCGCCGGAGTTCTCAGTGGAACTCCGCTGACCCGGCGGCTTGTAATCCGTTGTTCCGTGTCAGTGGAGGCGCATTATAGGGAGTTATTTCAGGCTGACAAGGGGAAATTTAAAATAATCTTCCGAGTGCGTATTTTTTATTCTTTGCGCTTATTTTAACAACGCTTTGTTGGTTAATTGGGCTATTTCTCGCGCGAATCTCGCAACCTGTTCCCAATCGGTATACACCACTTCTTTATTCGTATCCGTTTCACCGCCTGACATCTTCATTATCAGTTGGATCATAACGCGGTCATACCAGCGATAGCGTGGATACAGCAAAGCACCCGCAATAACTGCACTGTGGTCTGGTCGCCACGGCGAACTCATCAGGAACTTACGCGCATAGCTGTTGGTTTGCGGCGTACGTTTCTCCGGTTTACGGGCAACCAGGTTTACGGAGTAGAACGCGCTCGGCATCGAATTCAGCCGTGTGGCATGCTTTTTCACAAACTCCTGAAAAGCAGCATGGTAATGACCGTAGCGAATCGAGGCGCCAATTACCACGCTGTCATAATTTTGCCAGTCCGGCTCCGCGGTACGATGCAAATTAACAACATCTGCCCAAACGCCCAGCTCTTTGAGTTCAGAAGCCAGATACTCAGCGATTTCACGCGTTTGTCCGTCCCGGGAAGAAAAAAGAATCAGTGTTTTCACGTGTTACTCCATTATTCACGCCAGAAGGTAGGGGTAAAGAGCACCAGCAGAGTAAAGACCTCCAGACGACCAAACAGCATATTGGCAATCAGGATCCACTTCGCCACAGGGTTCATACTGGCAAAGTTGTCGGCGACAACCCCCAGTCCAGGCCCCAGGTTATTCAACGTTGCCACAACAGAGGCAAACGCGGAGAAGTCATCAACACCGGTCGCAATAATCGCCAGCATACTGATAATAAAGACCAGCGCATAGGCAGAGAAGAATCCCCATACGGCTTCAAGAATTCGCTCCGGCAACGCACGGTTACCCAGTTTGATACTGTAAACCGCATTCGGATGGACCAGTCGTTTCAATTCGCGGTTACCCTGCTTAAACAGCAGCAGGATACGAATCACCTTCAAGCCACCGCCCGTCGACCCGGCACAGCCGCCGATAAAAGCAGAACACAGCAACAGCACTGGCAGAAACAGCGGCCAGCGGGCAATACTGTCCGTAGTAAATCCGGCGGTCGTCGCCATCGATACCACCTGGAAAAAGGCCTGGTTGATCGTCGTGAGCGCCGAGCCATAGGTATTGTGTATCCATAGCACCAGCGTACAGACTGCCACCAGCGTCAACTGCACGCCGATAAACATGCGGAATTCCGGATCCCGCCAGTAGACCTTCAGACTACGCCCACTTAATAAAGAGAAGTGCAGACCATAGTTACAACCGGAGATCAGCAAGAAGATAGCAATGATGGTGTTAATCGTGGGACTGTCGAAATACCCCACGCTGGCATCGTGTGTGGAAAAACCACCGATGGCGATTGTGGCAAAACTGTGCCCAATGGCGTCAAACGCGGGCATCCCGGCAAACCATAGCGCCAGCGCGCACGCCACCGTCAGTAATACATAGATTAGCCACAGCGTTTTCGCCGTTTCGGCAATACGCGGGCGCATTTTATTATCTTTCAGCGGCCCGGGCATTTCTGCACGATAGAGCTGCATCCCACCAACGCCAAGAATAGGCAGGATAGCCACCGCCAGCACGATGATCCCCATCCCGCCGAACCATTGCAGCATCTGGCGATAAAAGAGAATCGCGTGTGGCAATGAATCCAGCCCCACCAGCGTCGTCGCACCTGTAGTGGTTAATCCGGAAAAGGATTCAAAAAAAGCGTCGGTTATCGTTAGGTTAGGGCTTTCTGCAAAGATGAACGGTAGCGCACCCACACTGCCCAGAACGGTCCAGAACAAAACGACAATCAGAAATCCTTCACGCGATTTCAGCTCACCCTTCTCTTTACGGTTTGGCCACCACAGCATGGAGCCGATCGCCAGAGCAACGAAGAAAGTTTGGGTGAATGCACGCCCTGCCCCATCGCGGTAGATGAGCGCTACCAGTCCGGGGATAATCATTGTCCCCGAGAATAAGATGACCAGTAGTCCAACGATTCGGGTGATGGCGCGAAAATGCATCTCTGCCGCTTCCTTAGTTCTTTAAAATGAGGTGGGGATTATTCTTCAATCGCTAACAATTGCAATGAACCACGACTAAAATCCGCCAGTTTTGCCGAAAACTCATCCACTTTGGCAAAAGGAAGCGCCACCCTGAGCCGAACAAAAGCCTGGTAATCACTGGCAACGACTTTACCGTCAAACTGCCCCAGCAAGGCTTCAATGCCTGCCAGCTGACCGTACTCACACTGCAAAGTATATTCGGTTAATGGCGTCTTGCGCTGTGTCGTTAACTGGCGCAACGCCTGATTCACACCACCACCGTAGGCTTTTACCAACCCTCCAGTACCGAGAAGGATACCGCCGTAGTAGCGCACGACTACAGCGGTAATCTCGCCGACACCGCTCCCCATCAGCTGCGCGAGCATCGGTTTACCTGCCGTACCCGCCGGTTCGCCATCGTCTGAAAACCCTAGCAGCTGCGAGTCATTGGGCGCACCCGCCACCCACGCCACACAATGGTGGCGGGCGTCCGGGTGTTCCGCTTTGACTGACTCAACAAACGCCTTTGCCGCTTCTACGCCGTCCGTATGGGCGAGCAGCGTAATGAAGCGGCTTTTTTTGATCTCTTCGACGACGCTAACCGGCGCCGCAGGGATTAACCAACTGTCCATTACGCCAGTTTCAAATCCCGCGTCATGTTTTCGATATTGTTTTCGTGGACCACCACGTTGTCTTCAATACGAATACCGCCAAACGGTTTCAGTGCTTCAATTTTCTGCCAGTTGAAGTGCTTGCTGAACTGTCCTTCACGCCACGGTGCCAACAGAGATTCAATGAAGTAAATGCCCGGTTCGATGGTCAGAACCATGCCTGGTTGCAGTACGCGGGTGCAACGCAGGTAAGGATACTTCGACGGCGCGGCCAGATGAGTACCGCTGTCATCCTGCATAAAGCCTGCGACATCATGTACCTGCAGGCCCAGCGGGTGACCAATACCGTGCGGCATAAACGGCCCGGTAAGATCGTTTTCCACCATCGCTTCTTCACTCATACCGGTGATGATTTGATGCTTACGCAGCAGCTTCGCGATACGTTGATGGAACTGAATGTGATAATCCACGTAGCTGGTGCCTGCTTTCATGGTGGCAATCAGCGCCAGCTCTTCGTCGTTAACGTCCTTCACCAGATGCGCATAGTCGTTGTCGTTTTTCGCCGACCAGGTACGCGTCAGGTCTGCCGCATAGCCGTTGTATTCCGCACCAGCGTCGAGCAGGAAGCTGCGGATTTCAGACGGCGCCTGATGATCCAGCTTGGTGTAATGAAGAACCGAAGCATGCTCGTTAAGCGCCACGATGTTGCTGTATGGCACGTCGGTGTCGCGGTGACCGGTGGCAGTCAGGTAAGCGAGGTTGATGTCAAACTCGCTCATTCCGGAACGGAACGCTTCTTCTGCGGCACGGTGTCCGTTTACCGCCATTTTCTGGGCTTCGCGCATACAGGCCAGTTCGTATTCCGTTTTATAGGCGCGGTAATAATGCAGGTAGTCGATCACCCCTTTCGGGTTGATGTTGCTGGCCGCGATGTCCAGTTGCAGCGCACGTTCCGGAACCGGACCGATGTAACCGATATTGCCGCGAGCAGCAGGCAGTTGGCTACCGATACCATCCGCTTTCGGCAGCGCGATGATCTCGATTTCTTCCGTCCAGAAAGAGGTGGGTAGCGGCTCAACGTTGTGCCAGTAATCGACCGGCAGGTAGAACCACAGTTTCGGCTTGTTTACGCCATCCACCAGCAACCAGCAGTTAGGAACCTGTGTTACAGGCACCCAGGCTTTAAATTGTGGATTGACCTTAAACGGATATGGATGATCGTCGAGAAAGACGTTAACAAGTTCGCCAGAGTGAATAAGTAATGCATCCAGTTTGAAGCGATCCAGCGCGTCGCGCGTCCGTTCCTGTAAGGTAACGATATGATTTTTATAGAGTGCGGCCAGCGATTCCATTTTCTATCCTTCTGTTTTTTGACCTCAAGTCTCCGCATCTTAGCACATCGCTTTGTGAGTGCGTGATTTCTGCCGAGCGTGATCGAATCGTCATTTCTTTAATCATTCATTTGCATTTTATTAACATAAAACACACACTTCGATTCATCTGGTATGACCAGATCACCTTGCGGATTCAGGAGACTGACATGCTTTACAAAGGCGACACCCTGTACCTCGACTGGCTGGAAGATGGCATCGCCGAACTGGTGTTCGATGCCCCTGGTTCGGTCAATAAACTCGACACGGCCACCGTTGCCAGCCTGGGCCATGCGCTTGATGTGCTGGAAAAACAACCGAATTTAAAAGGGCTGCTGCTGCGTTCTAACAAAGCAGCCTTTATTGTTGGTGCCGATATCACCGAATTCCTTTCACTGTTCCTCGTGCCTGAAGAACAACTGAGCCAGTGGCTGCATTTTGCCAACAGCGTCTTTAATCGCCTCGAAGATCTGCCTGTTCCGACCCTGTCAGCAGTAAACGGCTACGCGCTGGGTGGCGGCTGCGAGTGTGTTCTGGCAACCGATTATCGTCTGGCAACGCCGGACCTGCGCATTGGCCTGCCGGAAACCAAGCTGGGCATTATGCCGGGCTTTGGCGGCTCCGTGCGTATGCCACGTATGCTGGGTGCGGACAGCGCGCTGGAAATTATTGCGGCAGGTAAGGATGTTGGTGCTGAGCAGGCGCTAAAAATCGGCCTGGTCGATGGCGTAGTGAAGCAAGACAAACTGCTTGATGGCGCGATCGCAGTATTACGTCAGGCGATTAACGGCGACCTCGACTGGAAGGCCAAACGTCAGCCGAAGCTGGAGCCGTTGAAACTCAGCAAAATTGAAGCGGCTATGAGCTTTACCATCGCTAAAGGCATGGTGGCACAGACGGCAGGGAAGCATTATCCCGCGCCGATTACCGCGGTAAAAACCATTGAAGCAGCGGCCCGTTTTGGCCGTGAAGAAGCGCTGAATCTGGAAAATAAAAGCTTTGTTCCACTGGCGCACACCAGTGAAGCTCGCGCGCTGGTTGGGATCTTCCTTAACGATCAGTTCGTCAAAGCCAAAGCCAAAAAACTCACCAAAAATATTGAAGCACCGAAGCAAGCTGCGGTGCTGGGCGCGGGCATTATGGGCGGCGGCATCGCTTACCAGTCAGCCTGGAAAGGCGTGCCGGTTGTCATGAAAGATATCAACGACAAATCATTAACGCTGGGCATGACCGAAGCGGCCAAGCTGCTGAACAAACAGCTTGAGCGCGGCAAAATTGACGGTCTGAAAATGGCGGGCGTGATTTCCACTATTCATCCAACCCTCGACTATAGCGGTTTTGAGCGTGTGGACGTGGTGGTTGAAGCTGTCGTGGAAAACCCGAAAGTGAAAAAAGCGGTACTGGCAGAAACCGAAGATCAGGTACGCCCGGACACCGTACTGGCTTCAAATACCTCCACCATCCCAATCAACGAGCTGGCCAGCGCGCTCAAGCGCCCGGAAAACTTCTGTGGGATGCACTTCTTTAACCCAGTACACCGCATGCCACTGGTTGAGATTATTCGCGGCGAGAAAAGCTCGGATGAAACCATCGCCAAAGTTGTCGCCTGGGCAAGCCAGATGGGCAAAACCCCAATTGTGGTCAACGACTGCCCTGGTTTCTTCGTGAACCGCGTGCTGTTCCCGTATTTTGCCGGTTTCAGCCAGCTGCTGCGCGATGGGGCGGATTTCCGCAAAATCGACAAAGTCATGGAAAAACAGTTTGGCTGGCCGATGGGCCCGGCTTATCTGCTGGACGTGGTGGGAATTGATACCGCATATCACGCGCAGGCAGTGATGTCCGCAGGCTTCCCTCAGCGTATGCAGAAAGATTATCGCGACGCGATAGACGCCCTGTTTGATGCGAACCGTTTCGGGCAGAAAAACGGTCTTGGATTCTGGCGTTATAAAGAAGACAACAAGGGCAAGCCGAAGAAAGAAGAGGATGCCACCGTTGACGATCTGCTGGCAGAAGTCAGCCAGCCGAAACGCGACTTCAGTGATGAAGAGATTATTGCTCGCATGATGATCCCAATGGTCAACGAAGTGGTGCGTTGTCTGGAAGAAGGCATTATCGCCAGCCCGGCAGAAGCCGACATGGCGCTGGTGTATGGCCTGGGCTTCCCTCCGTTCCACGGCGGCGCGTTCCGCTGGCTGGATACGCTCGGCAGCGCGAAGTATCTCGATATGGCCCAGCAGTATCAACACCTCGGAGCGCTGTATGAAGTTCCGGCTGGTCTGCGTGATAAGGCGCGCCATAACGAACCGTATTATCCCCAGGTTGAGCCTGCCCGCCCGGTTGGCAGCCTGAAAACGGCTTAAGGAGTCACAATGGAACAGGTTGTAATTGTTGATGCGATCCGTACCCCGATGGGCCGTTCGAAAGGGGGCGCGTTTCGTAACGTGCGGGCAGAAGATCTCTCCGCACACTTAATGCGTAGCCTGCTGGCGCGAAATCCTGCGCTGGAGCCATCCGCGCTTGATGATATTTACTGGGGCTGTGTGCAGCAAACGCTGGAGCAGGGTTTCAACATCGCCCGTAACGCCGCGCTGCTGGCGGAAGTTCCGCACTCCGTTCCAGCCGTCACGGTCAACCGCCTGTGCGGTTCGTCCATGCAGGCGCTGCACGACGCGGCACGCATGATCATGACCGGCGATGCTCAGGCGTGCCTGATTGGCGGCGTGGAGCATATGGGCCATGTACCAATGAGCCACGGCGTTGATTTCCATCCGGGCATGAGCCGCAACGTGGCAAAAGCCGCGGGAATGATGGGTCTGACTGCGGAAATGCTCTCTCGCATGCACGGCATCAGCCGTGAAATGCAGGATGCTTTCGCCGCACGTTCACATGCTCGCGCCTGGGCTGCAACACAGTCTGGCGCATTTAAAAACGAAATCATCCCGACCGGCGGCCATGATGCCGACGGCGTACTGAAGCAGTTTAACTACGATGAGGTTATCCGCCCGGAGACAACCGTTGAAGCGCTCTCCACCCTGCGCCCGGCGTTCGATCCGGTTAGCGGAACGGTCACTGCCGGTACCTCCTCCGCGCTCTCCGACGGCGCAGCGGCGATGCTGGTCATGAGCGAAAGTCGCGCCCGTGAGCTGGGTCTGACGCCGCGTGCCCGTATTCGTTCGATGGCTGTTGTTGGCTGCGACCCTTCAATCATGGGTTACGGCCCGGTTCCGGCCTCAAAACTGGCGCTGAAAAAAGCGGGACTCTCCACCAGCGATATCGGTTTGTTTGAGATGAACGAAGCCTTTGCCGCTCAGATCCTGCCGTGCATTAAAGATCTGGGGCTGATGGAGCAGATCGATGAGAAGATCAACCTCAACGGCGGGGCGATCGCTTTGGGCCATCCGTTGGGTTGCTCTGGGGCGCGTATCAGCACCACCCTGCTCAATCTGATGGAACGCAAAGACGTACAGTTTGGCCTGGCGACGATGTGTATCGGGTTAGGCCAGGGCATCGCGACGGTATTTGAGCGAGTTTAATCAAAGCATGCCGGGGGCGCTTCGCTTGCCCGGCCTACGAAATGTTATCTCAAAGCCATTGGTGCCAGAACAAGGCGGCAAGTGAATGAATCCCGATGAGCTTACGTATAGTAAGTGATTCGGGTGAATGAGCGCAGCCAACACAGTTATGGTGCCAATGGCGAAGAGAGAAAGTTTAGTTGCCGTTCTTCCCGCCTGTCAGGGGCGGGTTTTTTATTTCTCTGAACTACCACGTACCACTAACTGCACCGGCAACAGCAGATTCTCTTCCTGATTTTCTTCCAGCAATAAACGCAGCGCATCACGCCCCAATTGTTGTTTATCAACCGCAATGGTGGTGAGTGGTGGATGTGACCAGGCCGCAGCATCGATATCATCAAACCCAACCAGCGCAAGATCTTCCGGGATACGTATACCCTGCTGCGCACACACCCGTTGAACAACCAGCGCTGCCGCATCGTTATAGGCAAAAATAGCGTCGGGCGGCTCTGGCAGACTGAGCAATTCATTCACCGCCTCCACCAAAGATTGCTCGGTATCCAGCAGCGGCGGCGCAATGGCTTCATACTCTGGCGGCATCAGCAAACGGGCCTCATACAATGCCTGACGGTAACCCTTCTCGCGCTGACGGATGCTGTAGTGCGCAAGCGTGCTGGCAAGAAAAGCAATACGGCTGCGACCTTGTGCAATCAAATGTTGTGTAGCCAGATAACCGCCCTGGGTGTTGTCCGGATTCACGCAAGGCAGGCCCGGCGCCCAGAGATCAACCAGCACCAACGGCAGCTTCATCTGTTGCAGCAAGCCAAGTAATTCAGGCTCAAAAAATCCGGCACAGATCAGCGCATCAGGCTGGTGCAGCAGCACCTGTTCACTCACTGCATCGCCTGGACCAATGGAGAGAAAGCTCAGCGCAATACCATGGTCACGACAGTTATCTTCTATGCCCAGCAGCAGTTGAGAGTAAAACGGCAATGCCCGGCTGATATTGTGCTGGCGGTGAAGCAAAAACAAGACGCGTTTGATCTTGTCAGTGCGCAGACGGGAAAAATCATAACCCTGCTGCTGCGCCACAGAAATAATGCGCAGCCGGGTGTCTTCACGCAACCCCGGCTGCCCTTTTAGGGCGCGGGAAACTGCGCCAACTGAAACACCACAAGCTTCGGCAATATCTCTGATACGTACAGGTTTCGTCATTTCACTCTCATTGATTCTACTATGGCTTGTTGCGCCCCCAGCCAGGCCGCACCGCGTACGCCGCTGCTGTCGCCGTGACGGGCCCGAACGATCGGTGTGCGGCACTGCTTACCAAATACGTACTGCGCCACTCGCGCCTGCAAACCCGAATACAGTAAATCGATATTGGATACCCCACCCCCAAGCACGATAACATCGGGATCGAGCGTATTCACCACGCCCGCCAACGCACGCGCCAGTTGATCGCAATAACGTTCCCATACAAAGCAGGCATCCGCATCACCCGATTCTACCTGTTGCATAATTTGTGGCACACCCACATGCTGCGCGGTGTGATTCAGGTACTGGCGTTCCAGACCGCTGCCGGAAATAAAGCTCTCAATACAGTTCAACTGTCCGCAATAGCATCTCACTCCAGCCCCGTCCTGAGATTCGTGGTAGCGCGGCAATGCATTATGCCCCCACTCTCCTGCGCAGGCGTTAGGTCCAGAGATCAAGCGGTTATCGATGCATAGTCCACCGCCGCAACCGGTACCGAGGATCACGCCAAATACCACACTATACCCGTGTCCGCTACCGTCCATCGCTTCCGACAAGGTAAAGCAGTTGGCATCATTAGTAACCGGCACTGGCATTCCTGATGCTCGCTCAAGGTCTTGCGCAAAGGCCTGTTGATTGAGCACCAGGATGTTCGAATTCTTAATCAAACCTTCGCTATCCACCGCGCCTGGCACCCCAACGCCAACCGATAAAGGCTGATTAACGGCCAGTCTGGCCTTAGCAATCATCTCCGTCACGGCCTGGAAAAAATCACTGTAACTCTGCTTTGGTGTCGCGCATCGCTCGCGGTAAACAATTTCACCCGCGTTATCAATCACCACCGCTTCGATTTTAGTCCCGCCAATGTCCAGTCCGAGTCTCATGGTCTTCCTCGTTTGCGCCTCGCAATTTGATTGTGTCTAGTTTGCCAATTTTGTTTACTAAACAAAAAGAGGCCTGTCACAAAAGCTAAGTTTTGTGATTAATAGATAGGAAAAACATGTTTACTAAAAAACGTGGTGAAAAAGAGAAACAACGAGACCGGGCTTGCACCCTGTTAGAAGAAGTAAGGTTGGTGATGAATGCGCCGGAAGGGCTCCGGCGCACAGCGCTTAAATGAACGAGAAAGCGTCGCCAAACAGGCGATCTTCACGCGCACTGCGCTCATTACAGAAGAGATCGCGCGCGATTTTGGCCATTTCAAAACGCCCGGCAATGTAGATATCATGCTCCGCCAGGGTACCGTAATCCTGCAATACTGCCGTTAACACGGTTCCCGTACGACCACGCCAGCCGTCTTCAGGCTGTTCCACCACTGGCTCAACGCGCAGATTCGGGTGGTTCACAGACAGCGCTTCCAGCTCGGAGAGATCGTAGAGATGCTTCTCCTCGCGACCGCCCCAGTAAATGGTGATATCGCGATTTGGATTACGCGCCAGCGCGGTAAGCAGAATAGAACGCACGTAAGAGAAACCTGTACCACCGGCAATCAGGATCAGCGGGCGCTCGTCTTCATCTCGCAGCCAGGCTTCGCCATGCGGAATGTCGACCTTGATTTCCCGGTCTTTCAGAATACGGTCCATCACAGCCATGGCGTAAAGATTTAGCTCAGAGGCGCCAACATGCAGCTCAATGAATCCTTGCTCGTCCGGCGTTGATGCCATGGAGAACGGACGCTTATCCCTTTCATCCATCACGACCATTAAATACTGGCCAGCACGAAAGGAAAACGCCGCGTCTGGCACTAAACGAACGCGATATACGGTGTCAGTGATAGCTTCTACCGAGGTCACTTTACAGCTTAAGGTTGTCATGCGCTCTCTCTGTCGGATCAATAGGCAAAACGATCGCGCCTCAGGCGCTTTTGCCGTCATTAAAGATGGCCAGTTCATCCCAAATTGCGTCAATGCGCGCAATCACTTCAGGATCCTTTTTAATCGGACGTCCCCATTCGCGTTGGGTTTCGCCCGGCCATTTATTTGTGGCATCCAGCCCCATTTTTGAACCAAGGCCGGAAACCGGCGAGGCAAAGTCCAGGTAATCAATTGGCGTATTCTCTACCAGTACCGTATCCCGGGCCGGGTCCATACGGGTAGTAATTGCCCAAATCACATCATTCCAGTCGCGTGCGTTGACGTCATCATCGCAAACAATAACAAATTTGGTGTACATAAACTGACGCAAAAACGACCAAACGCCCATCATGACGCGTTTGGCATGACCAGCGTACTGTTTTTTCATCGTCACGACGGCCAGGCGATAAGAACAGCCTTCCGGAGGTAGATAAAAATCGACGATTTCCGGGAACTGCTTTTGCAGAATAGGCACGAAGACTTCGTTCAGCGCCACGCCGAGCACCGCGGGTTCATCTGGCGGGCGTCCGGTATAGGTAGAGTGATAAATTGCATCTTCACGCTGGGTAATGTGCGTGACGGTAAAGACCGGGAAGCTATCTACTTCGTTGTAGTAGCCGGTATGATCGCCATACGGCCCTTCCGGAGCCAGCTCGCCCGGTTCAATGTACCCTTCCAGCACGATTTCTGCGCTGGCAGGCACTTCCAGATCGTTGGAAATACATTTAACCACTTCGGTCTTGGTTCCGCGCAACAGCCCGGCAAATGCGTACTCGGATAATGTATCAGGGACCGGCGTCACGGCCCCCAGAATGGTCGCAGGATCTGCTCCTAACGCCACAGAAACCGGGAAGCGTTCGCCCGGATGCGCTGCGCACCACTCCTGGTAATCAAGCGCGCCGCCGCGATGGGACAGCCAGCGCATAATGAGCTTGTTTTTGCCAATCAGCTGCTGACGATAGATGCCCAGATTCTGCCGCTCTTTATGCGGACCACGCGTCACGGTGAGCCCCCAGGTAATCAGCGGCGCGGCATCTTCCGGCCAGCAGGTCATAATCGGAATGCGGTTTAAATCAACGTCATCGCCCGAGTAGATTTTTTGCTGACAAGGTGCACCGCGCAACCGCTTAGTCGGCATGTTCAACACCTGCTTAAACTGCGGCAGCTTATCAAACAGATCGCGGAATCCTTTCGGTGGCTCTGGCTCTTTCAAAAACGCCAACAGTTTACCGACTTCTCGTAGCGCCGAGACATCTTCTTGTCCCATCCCCATCGCAACACGCTTTGGTGTGCCAAACAGGTTACACAGCACCGGCATTGAATAGCCTTTCGGATTCTCAAACAGTAACGCAGGCCCACCGGCACGCAGAGTGCGATCGGCAATTTCAGTAATTTCCAGGTGGGGATCCACCTCAAGCGAAATGCGTTTGAGCTCGCCCTGCTGTTCAAGCAGCGTCAGGAAGTCGCGTAAATCGTGATATTTCATGGCGTCCATTGTGGCCTCTTCGTAAGCGCTTCATTATACGGCGTTCATCATTGTGATGCTGTATTTTTGTTAAATTAGCGTGAACTCTGGCGATACATATAAGCCCCGGGCGTATATACCCATTGGGTTTCAGCCTGCGTTGAGGTGGGTATAATTAACTTAACGCATGGCTTTTGCTATGCTTGCGCTCAGAACAAGCGGATAAGAGTTATTATGCAATCCTGGTATTTACTGTACTGCAAACGTGGGCAACTTCAGAGAGCCCAGGAACACCTGGAAAGACAGGCGGTGAACTGCCTGACGCCTATGATCACCCTGGAAAAAATAGTGCGCGGTAAACGTACCACAGTCAGTGAACCACTATTCCCTAATTACATGTTTGTCGAGTTCGACCCGGAAGTGATCCACACCACCACTATCAATGCCACGCGTGGTGTCAGCCATTTCGTCCGTTTTGGCGCGACGCCTGCGACCGTCCCTTCTCCCGTTATTCACCAGCTTTCTATCTACAAGCCTGAAGGTATTGTGGACCCGCAAACTCCTCAGCCAGGGGACAGCGTGATTATTACTGAAGGGGCATTTGAGGGGCTAAAAGCGATCTTCACCGAACCGGATGGCGAAGCGCGTTCCATGCTACTGCTTAACCTGTTGAATAAAGAAGTTAAGCAGAGCGTGAAAAATACCGGTTTTAGAAAAATTTAAGCCGTTTAGAAGGTCACTTCAAACAACGTTCGGACGTTAGCATCAATGGTTGCTGACAGCCATTGAGGATCTTCTCCGCGCCAGTGGGCAATACGCTCAAGAATATGTGGCAGGTGCGCCGGTTCATTGCGCCGTGACGTCGGTTTAGGCGTTAAGTCGCGAGGAAGTAGGTAAGGCGCATCGGTTTCGATCAGTAGTCTTTCTACCGGAATAAACGGCAGCAGTTCCCGCAGTTCCATCCCACGGCGCTCATCACAGACCCAGCCGGTAATACCAATATAAAGCCCTCGGTCCACACAATCCTGCATCTCCTGCCGCGTTCCGGTAAAACAGTGCAGCACCGCGCCCGGGAGACTATCCAGCCACGGCTCCAGCAACGTCAGAAAACGCTCATGGGCATCCCGACAATGCATGAAAACCGGCATCTGCAGTTCAGCGGCAATGCGCAGTTGTGCCTCAAAAGCACGTTCCTGCTCCTGTGGCGTGGAGAAATTGCGATTGAAATCCAGACCGCACTCGCCAATAGCGACCACCTCAGACTGGTTTGCCAGCGCGATAATCTCGTCTTCCGTTGAGGATTGCCATTGGCTACTGTCATGCGGGTGCACGCCAGCCGTGGACCAGCAATGCGGATAATGTTGCGCCAACTTCAGCGCCTGCTGGCTTTCGTGCAGGTTTGTTCCGGTCAGAAGCATACCGTTTACGCCCGCAGCAAAGGCGCGCGCCACAACATCATCCCTGTCTTTCGCAAATTGTGAACTGGTTAAATTAACGCCAATATCAAACATGCTACCTCCCATATGACAACCGCCCTGACGGGCGGTTGAATTTACTCTTCTGTTTTCTCGGTGGCTTCGGCTTCTTTTGCTTCTTCAGCCTCGTTGTCCTCATCTCGCGTACGTCGCTTACCGACATAGAAACGAGAGAAGAAAACGCCCACTTCAAACAGGCAGTACATCGGTATCGCCAACAACGTTTGCGAGAAGACATCTGGCGGGGTCAGTAACATCCCGACGACGAATGCTCCCACCACAACGTAAGGTCGTTTCTTACGTAAATCTTCAGGTGTCGTAATGCCCATCCAGCATAGCAGCACAATGGCGACAGGGACCTCAAAAGAGACACCGAAAGCCATAAATAGCGCCATTACGAAGCTGAGATAGCTGGCAATGTCCGTCGATACCTGCACGCCTTGCGGAGCCGTGTTAGCCAGAAAACCAAACGCCAACGGGAAGACGACAAAATAGGCGAATGCCATGCCGATGTAGAACAACAACGAGCTGGAGACCAGCAGCGGCACAACCAGGCGACGTTCATGTTTGTACAAAGCAGGCGCAATAAATGCCCATACCTGGTAGAGGATCACTGGCGCTGACAGGATCAGCGACACCATGAAGGTTAACTTTATAGGGGTAAAGAACGGTGAGGCCACATCGGTGGCGATCATCGTTGCACCCTGCGGCATCTGTTTAATCAGCGGTGCCGCAACCATATGGTAAATGTCGTTGGCAAAGTAAACCAACGCCAGAAAGATCACGATAACCGCAATAATGCAGTTCAGGAGTCGCTTACGCAGCTCGATAAGATGCGTAATGAGCGGTTGGGTATCTTCTACAGCCATGTTTACGGTTTATCACTCGACGAGGGGGAGGATTCGACAACAGGTGCGGCAGCTTTCTTTTCTGCATCCATCAACGTGGCGGAAGTGTTTTCCGTCTGCTCTGGCGTTTTAGCACCCGTGGATTCCGGTTTTTGCTCCGGCGAACTGGCCTGGTTTTCAGCGGCGGCAGGGGTTACCCCTTCTCGCTGCGCTTCACCTTCTTTCACCACCGGATTATGGATAGTGTGCGCTTCATCGCTCGCTTTCTCAGGATCGTGCACGCTGTAAGAACGCTTCATCGATTCCGCCGCTTCACGCAGCTCATCCATTGACGCTTTCAGCTCCGGGGTCAGATTTGTCAGGCTCGCTTTCTCTACTTTCTTCAGGCTGTCCTGAAACTCCTGAAGCTTAAGCTCCTGGGTCAGTTCATTCTGAACAGTAGTTGCAAGGGAGCGCAAAGCGCGAACCCAGCCAGCAACCGTTTTTACCGCTACAGGTAATCGTTGCGGCCCCAGAACAATGAGGCCGATCACGAACACCAATAACAGTTCGCTAAAACCGATATCAAACACGGATTATACCTGCTCTTTATCTTGGCTTTTGGCGTCTTCCTTTTTCACTTCACCCTGCTTATCGGTGATGGATTTAGCAGTAAAATCAGCGTCCTGGCTGGTTTTATCTTGCTTAGGCTCATCATCACCCATCGCTTTTTTGAAGCCTTTGATCGACGCGCCAAGATCGGAACCGATGGAGCCGAGTTTCTTGGTGCCAAATAGCAGTACAACGATGACGGCAATGATCAACAACTGCCAAATACTGATACCACCCATACATGTTCCTCTGTCATAGATGATGAATTAATAAGGCCGTAGTATACGTTACACGACCTGCCTTGGGCGATGAAAAATTCAGCGCATTTTGCGCCAGCCGATCAACCAGGCTATGACGCCTCCCGCCATTAACCAGCCCGGCATAAGCCCCCACTCAGGGCGGCTTACCAGCAGGAATGTTCCACTTAGCAACAATGTTGCGCCAATGCCCAATAAATAACGGGATTGTCCCTGGCGTACATGATTCGCGTGAAGCTCGCGGGCAATCTTATCAACACTGTGCTGTAAATATTTGCCCTGGCGCAAACTGTCATACACCAGTTCAGGTATTTCTGGCATTTTTTCGACCCAGAACGGTGCTTTTTCTTTAAATGCCCTAACGAGCGCCGGAATACCGACCTGATCTTTAATCCAGGATTCGAGGAATGGCTTAGCCGTTTTCCACAAATCTAACTGAGGGTAGAGTTGTCGTCCGACACCTTCAACGTACAGTAGCGTTTTCTGGAGCAATACCAGTTGAGGCTGAACTTCCATATTGAAGCGGCGCGCAGTGTTGAACAGATTCAACAGCACGTGACCAAAGGAAATCTCCGCCAGCGGCTTTTCAAAAATCGGCTCGCACACGGTACGAATGGCAAATTCAAACTCTTCTACGTTGGTATCCGGCGGAACCCAACCAGAATCCACGTGCAGTTCAGCAACTTTGCGGTAATCGCGGTTAAAGAACGCAATGAAGTTTTCAGCCAGGTAGCGCTTATCTTCTTTGTTTAAAGAGCCCACAATCCCACAATCAATACCAATGTATTTCGGGTTTTCAGGGTGCTCATAACTGACAAAAATGTTCCCGGGGTGCATATCCGCATGGAAAAAGCTGTCGCGGAATACCTGAGTAAAGAAGACCTGAACACCACGCTCGGCCAACAGTTTCATATTGGTGCCGTTCTTCTCAAGCGTGGTGACATCTGAAACCGGGATACCGTAAATGCGCTCCATCACCATCATGTTCTGACTGCAATAGTCGGAATACACTTCCGGGATGTACAGCATCGGACTATCTTCAAAATTACGTCGTAGCTGAATGGCGTTCGCCGATTCGCGCAGCAGATTCAGTTCATCGATCAACGTTTTTTCATATTCACGGACGACTTCTGTTGGTCGCAGGCGACGTCCATCTGGCAGCAGACGAGGAACCCAACGAGCCAGGCGGTAGATCAGTTTTAAATCCGCTTTGATGACCGGGAGTATGTCCGGGCGAATAACTTTGATCACCACCTCTTTGCCATTCGATTTCAATCGCGCAGTGTGGACCTGAGCAACAGACGCAGATGCCAGTGGCGTGATTTCAAAATCATCAAACCATTCCTCAACGGGCAGCCCGCCCATAGCCTCTTCGATTTGTTTTTTCGCTCTAAGCCCATCGAACGGGGCAACCCGATCCTGCAATAGCGCAAGCTGATCGGCGATGTGCGGAGGGAAAAGGTCACGACGGGTAGAGAGCATTTGCCCAAACTTGATCCACACCGGGCCGAGTTCCTGTAAAGCCAGTCTCAGCCTTTCTCCCAGCGGTTTGTCTTTATGTCGGTTGGGCATCCAGAACAACGAGTAACGCCACAACCGAAGCGGCAGCGTGATTCGCATTTTGGGGATGAGTTCATCAAGACCGTAGCTTAAAAAAGTGCGAATGATGAAATAAAGGCGCCGTACTTCACCTGGCGTCATTTGGCCTCCAGTTTTTCCAGCCGTTTGGCCAGAGATTCAACCGCGCGCTCAACGGCTGCCGTTTCTTCAGCAAACCATGCAACCTCTAGTGGACCAGGAGCCATGCGCCACTCTTCAGTGATCGCTTCGGCGACATAGCGCTGCTGGCGCTGAAAGTTATGGCACAGGAACTTCGCTCCACCACGCAAGACTTTGCTGACCCCTTCCGCGACGATATCGCCGGTATAGGGTGCTAACAGTTCTGCAGGATCCAACTCCGCCAGATCGGCCAGCGCAACAAAGTTCTGTACTACCTGGATATCGCCCTGGACTTCCAGCTCACCGCTGCGGATAAGCGTGGTGAGTTGCTGTCGATCACGCAATTTCGGTAACACACTGGCATATGTGATTACGGTGCAATCGGCTTCGCCTTCCCATGCCCCCAGCACATCGACCTGGCGCTCGCTAAATACCAGGACTAACGGTGTTGAAAATCCTTTGAGATCAACACGCAGCACCTTACCCTGTAAACGCGTTCGGGCTGACTTCAGCGCAGGAGAACGGTACAGAAAGGTGTTGAGCAGATTTTCAACGCCTGCGGTTACTAAGGGTTTTAAAGGCATCCCCACTCTCCTGTCAGAACTTGTAACCACGATGCAGCGCAACGACACCTGCTGTCAGGTTGTAGTAATCAACGCTTTCGAACCCGGCATCTTGCATCATTGCTTTTAAGGTGTCCTGATCGGGATGCATACGGATGGACTCCGCCAAATAACGGTAGCTGTCCGCATCGCTTGCTACCATTGAACCTATGCGCGGCAGAACATGGAAAGAGTATGCGTCGTAGGCTTTGCTCAACGGTTCGATTATGGGTTTGGAGAATTCCAGCACCAGTAGACGTCCGCCCGGCTTCAATACGCGGTACATGGAGCGTAATGCTTTGTCTTTATCCGTTACGTTGCGCAGACCGAAAGAGATGGTGATGCAGTCAAACGTGTTGTCAGGGAAAGGTAATGCTTCCGCATTCGCCTGAACGTACTCAACGTTACCTACCACGCCAATATTACGCAGCTTTTCGCGACCCATTTTGAGCATTGAGTCATTGATATCCGCCAGCACAACTTTGCCGGTTTCACCAACCATGCGAGAGAATTTCGCCGTCAGATCGCCGGTACCGCCTGCTAAATCGAGAACGGTTTGCCCGCGACGCACGCCACTGCAATCAATGGTGAAGCGCTTCCACAAACGATGAATGCCAAATGACATTAAGTCATTCATAACGTCATATTTAGACGCCACAGAATGAAAAACGTGGGCCACCATGTCAGCTTTCTGCTCTTTAGCGACGGTCTGAAAGCCAAAGTGCGTCGTTTCTTGTGAATTATCCACCATCTCAGTGCCTGCTCATCCAAAAAATGTTCGAGAAGTGTAACAGATTGGGCCAATTTGCCCTACCCTTCTACCGGGTTCAACTACCCCAAATGGACTAGTTTGATTGCTGATTTACCGCTTCATCCTCGGGGTAAGACGCATCTTGTTGCGTCTCAGGGACCGAGCGCAAGCGGTATTCTTCATCCTGTGTAGTAGCTTGTTCAGCCAGCTCAGGATTTATCTCGCGCTTAATTTCCACGCCTAAACTACGAAAAGCTTCTGCCTGCGACAGGACGTTTCCACGACCGGAAGAGAGTTTTTTCATCGCCTGTCGGTAGTTGTCCTGGGCTTTGTCCAGGCTTTGACCTATTGCCGACATATCATCCACAAACAACCGCATCTTGTCATAAAGTTTGCTGGCCCGATCGGCAATTTGTTGCGCATTACGACTCTGATGCTCGTAGCGCCACAAGTTGGCGATCGTGCGCAATGCCACCAACAGCGTGGTAGGGCTCACCAGCATAATGTTATTTCTAAGCGCTTCGGTAATCAGTTCGGGCTGTCGGTCGAGCGCCAGTAAAAAAGCGGGCTCAACGGGGATAAACATCAGCACGTAGTCAAGCGTACGCAGCCCAGGAAGCTGCTGATAATCTTTGCGCCCCAGCAGTCGAATATGGTTACGCACCGAGGCGATGTGCTCCTGCAATGCACTTTCGCGGGTGTATTCGTCTTCTGCGTTAAAATAGCGCTCATAGGCGACCAGCGTCATTTTCGCATCGATCACCACATCTTTACCCTGCGGTAGCCGAACGATGACATCAGGCTGCATTCGCGAACGGGCGTCGTTTTCGATGCTGACCTGGGTTTCATATTCATAACCTTCACGCAGACCAGAGGCTTCGAGTACCCGCGTGAGTACGACCTCTCCCCAGTTACCCTGCGTTTTGTTATCGCCTTTTAATGCCCGCGTCAGGTTTACCGCTTCCTGCGCCATCTGCGCATTCAGTTGTTGGAGATTACGAATTTCGTGTGCCAGGGTATGGCGTTCTTGTGCCTCTTTACCAAAGCTATCCTGAACCTGGCGACGAAAACCGTCCAGTTGTTCACGAAGCGGCGCAAGCAGGCTGTTCAGACTTTGGCGATTTTGCTCATCAACACGGCGGTTGCTGTGCTCAAAAATACGATTCGCCAGATTTTCAAACTGTTCGCTCAGACGCTGTTCGCTGTTGATCATCTGGCGGATTTTATCTTCCGCATGCTGTTGCGTTGCTTCCAGCCGGGTAGTGACTTCACGGAGATCGGCTTCCAGAGAGGTGTTGATACTGTGCAGACTGCGTAATTCGTTATTGAGGAGTTCGCACTCATCACGCCAGTGTGCTTCCTGCGAGAGCTGCTGGCGAGCGGCGCTTAGCGCAATATCCAGTTCACGTCGCTCTTCGATGAGGTCGGCGCGGATTTGATCGGCGCGTGCTTTTGTCGCCAGCCACCCTACCAGTAGCCCTGCGGCTAACGCCAACACGGCACTCATCATAATTGAAATATCCACAACGCCCCCTTACAGCAACGACTTACCCGCACAAAATAGAATTGTGCTGTATAAACGTCCAGTTTAAAAGGAATTTCCTGCGAGGCACTACGCAAAATAAAAAGGCCGAACGCGTCGGCCTTTTTGAATAGAAGGGAGAATTACAGTAAACGACGCGCGGCTTCTACCACGATTTTCACCGCGTGACTTTCCGTTTGTTTCATCGTTTCCGCATTAGGGATCTCTTGCTGAGTACGGTTCACGATAACACCCGCGACCATACCGGCACGCAGACCCTGGCTTGCGCACATGGTCAGCAGCGTAGCAGATTCCATTTCGTAGTTCATGACGCCCATAGACTGCCACTCTTCCATTGAGCCTTTGAAACGGCTCACGACGCGACCAGAGAAAGTGTCATAACGCTCCTGGCCCGGGTAGAAGGTGTCAGAAGACGCGGTAACCCCCACGTGAGTGGTGGCGCCGATAGATTTCGCCGCTTCCACCAGCGCGGTGGTGCACTCGAAGTCCGCAACGGCCGGGAATTCCATTGGTGCGAAGTGCAGGCTTGCACCGTCCAGACGAACAGATGCAGTGGTAACCAGTACATCACCCACGTTGATATGCGGCTGGATAGCGCCAGTCGTACCGATACGCAGGAAGGTACGAATGCCCAGCTGAGCCAGTTCTTCTACGGCAATAGAGGTGGACGGGCCGCCGATACCGGTAGAGCAAACGATCACGGCTTTACCATCCAGCTCAGCACGCCAGGTGGTGAACTCGCGATGAGATGCCAGCTTAACCGGCTTATCCATCAGCGCGGCGATCTTTTCCACACGCTCCGGGTCGCCAGGGACGATAGCAAGCGTAGCCCCTTGTAAATCGTTCTTAGTGAGGCCGAGATGAAAAACATCAGACTTAGACATAAAAACTCCTCTGTGAATCGGTTTTGTCAGAAGAAGCAAAAACACACTTTACCGAAGGCATAAACATATTTTCGTGACAGTCATCACTATGATGTAAATCAATTGCATTCGATTACCATTAAATAGTGATCTTTATCACATAAATGATGCGATATAAGTAAGCCCTGCACAAAAGATAGACCGTTTAAGGCAATGTGGTTCGTTGCATGTGTCTATAGTTAACAATGCGCTTTTTGGCTGAATATTTAAGGGTACGGAGAATACCATGACAACACGACAATCTGGCTTTGCACCTGCTGTATCTCCACCGACGTCTACCACGGTCCACACTCCGGATAACGCAATTATCGCCGGGGTAACGTCCATACCGTCACAAGGCGATGATATGCCAGCGTATCACGCACGACCAAAACAGACCGATGGCCCCCTGCCCGTGGTTATTGTCGTGCAGGAAATTTTTGGCATTCATGAACACATTCGTGACGTTTGCCGCCGTCTGGCTCTGGAAGGGTATCTGGCTATCGCACCAGAACTCTATTTTCGCGAAGGCGATCCCAATGACTTTGCCGATATCCCTACGCTACTCAGCGGTCTTGTCGCCAAAGTGCCTGACTCTCAGGTACTGGCCGATCTGGACCACGTCGCCAGCTGGGCCTCCCGCAACGGAGGAGATGCCCACCAGTTGATGATCACCGGATTTTGCTGGGGTGGGCGCATCACCTGGCTGTATGCCGCACATAATCCGCAGTTAAAAGCGGCCGTGGCGTGGTATGGCAAACTGGTGGGTGATAAAACCCTCAACTCGCCAAAACATCCCGTTGATATCGCAACCGATCTTAACGCCCCCGTTTTGGGGCTTTATGGCGGCCAGGACACCAGCATTCCGCAAGATACCGTTGAAACAATGCGCCAGGCGCTACGCGCCGCCAATGCTAAAGCGGAAATCGTGGTCTATCCCGATGCCGGACATGCGTTCAACGCCGATTATCGCCCGAGCTATCACGAAGAGTCCGCGAAAGACGGTTGGCAGAGAATGCTGGAGTGGTTCGTGCAATACGGTGGGAAGAAATAAACGTTAATTGCCCGGTGGCAGCGACGCCTGACCGGGCCTACAACTATTGCGATTTCCTGTAACCCGGGTAAGCACCAGCGCTTCCCGGGCACCGAATTACGCCTGACGCAGATTCTGCGCCGCTTTGACCATGTTCGCCAGCGCGGCACGGGTTTCCGGCCAGCCGCGGGTTTTCAGGCCGCAGTCCGGGTTCACCCACAGACGTTCTGCTGGAATGCGCTGCTCGGCTTTCTTCAACAGGGCTTCAATCCACTCCACGCTCGGAACGTTCGGCGAGTGAATATCGTATACGCCCGGCCCGATTTCGTTCGGATAGTCGAACTCTTCAAACGATTCCAGCAATTCCATATCAGAGCGCGAGGTTTCGATGGTAATCACGTCCGCATCCAGCGCCGCAATGGAGTCCATGATGTCGTTGAACTCGCAATAACACATGTGGGTGTGGATCTGGGTTTCATCCTTCGCTACCGCCGCGTTAATGCGGAAGGCTTCCACTCCCCACTCCAGATACGCCGCCCAGTCGCTGCGACGTAGTGGTAAACCTTCGCGCAGTGCCGGTTCATCAATCTGGATGATGCCGATACCCGCCGCTTCCAGATCCGCCACTTCATCACGCAGCGCCAGCGCGATCTGCTTCGCGATGGTTTCACGCGTCACGTCTTCACGCGGGAATGACCAGCAGAGAATGGTCACCGGACCGGTCAGCATGCCTTTTACCGGTTTGTCGGTCAGCGACTGGGCATATTTCGCCCACTCCACGGTGATCGCTTCCGGGCGGCTGACGTCGCCAATCACCACCGGCGGCTTCACGCAGCGAGAGCCGTAGCTCTGCACCCAACCGTTCTGGGTAAAGACGAAACCGTCCAGATGCTCGCCAAAGTATTCAACCATGTCATTACGCTCGGCTTCACCGTGTACCAGCACGTCTAGACCCAGACGTTCCTGTTCAACAATCGCCTGTTTAATATGTTCCGCAATTCCGGTGCGATAGTTACCGGCATCCAGGTTGCCCTTTTTGAAGTCCAGGCGCAGGCCGCGAATTTCTGTGGTTTGCGGGAATGAACCGATAGTCGTAGTTGGCCATGCCGGCAGATTAAAGCGGGCACGTTGCGCCTCGGCACGAACCGGGTAAGCGTTAGCACGCTGGCTGTCCTGGGCGGTGATTGCCGCCAGACGTTTTTCCACTGCGGCGTTGTGTACGCGGGTAGAGTGACGACGAGCCTGAATCGGTGCGCTCCACTCGACAATTGCCGCCGTATCACCGCTATTCAATGCATCGCGCAGCAGCGCCAGCTCGCCGCATTTTTGCAGGGCGAAGGCAAACCAGCTCTTCACTTCTGCATCAAGGCGGGTTTCAACACTGAGATCGATTGGGCTGTGCAGCAGGGAGCAGGAAGAAGCCACCCACAGGTTACGTTTCCCGACGATATCTTTGATTTGTGAGTATTTTTCGCTGAGATCGGCACGCCAGACGTTGCGGCCGTTCACCAGCCCCGCTGACAGCAGCCAGTCGGCTGGCAGACGCGTGTGCAGCTCGGCTGCATCATCTTTGCCGTGCGCGAAGTCAACGTGCAGTCCCTGCACCGGCAGGGCGGTAATGGTATCCAGGTTTGGCGTTACGCCTTCGAAGTAGGTGGTCAGTAGCAGCTTCACCTGACCCGTCAGCACGTCATAAGCAGGTTTGAAGGCGTCCAGCCACGCTTGCGGCAATTCCAGTACCAGCGCGGGTTCGTCAATCTGCACCCACTCAATACCGCGTTTCGCCAACTCGGCCAGTACCTGCTGGTAAACCGGCAGAATGTCGTTCAACAGGCTCAGGCGATCAAACTGTTCCCCTTTCACTTTACCCAACCACAGGTAGGTTACCGGCCCCAGCAGCACAGGCTTCACCTTGTGGCCGAGCGCCAGCGCTTCGTCCACTTCATCCAGCAGTTGGGTCCAGGTCAGTTTGAACTGCTGACCTTTAGTGAACTCTGGCACCATGTAGTGATAGTTGGTGTTAAACCATTTGGTCATTTCTGCCGCCGCCGCGGGTTCACCCGTTGGTGCGCGGCCACGGCCAATGCGGAATAAGGTATCGATATCGACCGAGCCGTCTTTATTTTGATGGCGAGCCGGAACGTTGCCGAGCAGCAGGCTGGTGGTCAGCACGTGATCGTACCAGGCAAAATCACCCACCGGCAGCAGGTCAACGCCCGCCTGCTTCTGCTGATCCCAGTGGCGGGCACGCAGCTCTCGGCCAACGGTCAGCAAATCTTCACGGGAAGAATTTCCCGCCCAGTAGCTTTCTTGCGCTTTCTTCAACTCGCGACGCAGGCCAACGCGAGGGAAACCGAGGGTGTGATTCAATATTGTCATTTTTCTTCCTCTAATTATATGTAAATCCTATGGATTTTGAATTTAGGGAAGGCGGCAAGTTTACTCATCCCCAGGAGCTTACTGAAGTAAGTGACTGGGGTGGGGAAACGAAGCCAACGCACCATAAATTTAAAAGACGAAGGATTTTAGCCGTCCAGATGTTTACACATCCATAATTGGCGGTTACTGTATATTCCTCAAGCGCAATTTGTTCATGCCGAAGTGAAGGACTTTCATGATCGAGATTAAACACCTGAAAACGCTCCAGGCGTTGCGGAATAGTGGTTCTCTGGCAGCCGCAGCGGCGACGTTGCATCAGACCCAATCCGCCCTTTCTCACCAGTTCAGCGATCTGGAGCAGCGCCTTGGCTTTCGACTTTTTATCCGTAAAAGCCAGCCTCTGCGCTTTACGCCGCAGGGAGAAATCCTGCTGCAGTTAGCCAATCAGGTGTTGCCGCAAATTGGTCGTGCGCTGCAGGCCTGCAACGAACCGCAGCAAACCCGGTTGCGAATTGCGATTGAATGTCACAGTTGTATTCAATGGCTGACGCCCGCGCTGGAGAATTTTCGTGCCAACTGGCCGCAGGTGGAGATGGACTTTAAATCCGGCGTGACGTTCGATCCGCAACCAGCGCTACAGCAGGATGAGCTGGATCTGGTGTTAACCTCCGACATACTGCCGCGCAGCGGATTGCACTACTCACCGATGTTTGATTTTGAAGTCCGCCTGGTACTGGCGCCTGACCATCCGTTGGCCAGCAAAACACAAATCACACCGGAAGATTTGGCCAGCGAGACGCTGCTGATTTACCCGGTACAGCGGAGTCGACTGGATGTATGGCGGCATTTTCTGCAGCCTGCAGGCGTTAGTCCGTCGCTGAAAAGCGTGGATAACACCTTGCTGCTGATTCAGATGGTTGCAGCCAGAATGGGTATCGCGGCATTACCGCACTGGGTGGTGGAGAGTTTTGAACGCCAGGGCCTGGTAGTGACCAAAACCCTGGGTGATGGATTGTGGAGCCGACTGTACGCCGCCGTGCGTGATGGCGAGCAGCGACAGCCGGTCACAGAAGCGTTTATTCGCTCAGCGCGGAATCACGCCTGCGATCACCTGCCGTTTGTACGGAGTGCGGAACGACCCACTTTCGATGTACCCACAGTGAAGCCACTATCACAGCCGCACCAATGATGAAGCTTGGCCAGTGAGGTTGTTGATGCCAGATAGCCAGGTTAACCAGCAGTCCGGCAGGGACATGCATATTGTTCATGATGCCCAGCGTGCCCGCATCCACCTGGGTCGCGCCGTAGTTCCACATAAAGTAACCAATGCCGGACGCCGCCACGCCAAGAAAGACCAGAATTCCCCACTGTAGCGTGGTTGCAGGCATTTTCTGCTCATTGCCCAGCATGAACCAGGCCACGACAGCCACCATAAAGGCGCCCATATAAAACCAGGCAAAGGCGTTGTGCTGCGGCATTGGCCGCGTCTCCATCAGACGTTTATAGCCCACCATACCAATCGCAAAGCTGATATTGGACAACTGCACCAGCAGCAGACCGGTCCAGAAGTGGCTGGTCACCTGATCGTAACGAATGATCCCCGCGCCAATCACCGCCAGTAACGCACTAAAGGCGTAACTCCAGCGCAGACGACGTCCGCTCATCAGATCATAAATCAGCGTAATGTAGAGCGGCGTCAGCACGGTAAAGAGCAGCAGTTCTGAAACCGTCAGGTACAGATAGGCGTGAAAACTCAGCATGTACATAATGCCAAGCTGCATGGCCCCCACCAGCATATACAGCCCGATCGTTTTTACGCTGTGCCCACGAGTACGTAAAAACGGCAGGAACACCAACGCCGCCAGCCCAACGCGCACCAGCACCGCAAAATAGCTATCGACATGACCGGCAAGGTACTCGCCAAACAGGCTAAAGGAAAAGGCCCACAGAATTGTGGTAATGATGAGTAACGCCACAATGGATGTCTCTTAACAAAAGGTACACCCATTGTAGCGGAGTTTTTAGTTGACAACTGGTCAGCTAACGAACAGAAGGTTACTGCAAAAACAGTTCACGCAGATAGTGTGGCACGGCATCGTCGGCATTAAGACCAATGACTTCCAGTTCCGGGTGCAGATCCTTCAGGCGCTGGTGGGCGTTGCCCATGATGCAGCCTTTACCTGCCATGGAGAGCATTTCCGCATCGTTCATCCCATCGCCAAAGGCGATGCAGTCTTTCAGGCTGTAGCCCATCGCTTTTGCTACCGCTTCCAGCGCATGACCTTTCGATACGCCGCCAGCCATGACTTCCAGACAGGTAAGCGTAGAGAAGCTGACGTTGACGCGATCGCCCCAGCGGGCGTTGATCGCCTGCTCCAGCGGCAGTAGCCTTTCGTGAGAGTCGGTGGTGAAGAACACTTTGCTGACGCCCTCAGGCTCCAGTAATGCAGGTTCAAACAGTGAATAGTTAAACACCGCTTCTTTGAAGAAACGCATTTCGTCCGGACGATGGCGATTCATAAACCACTCATCATCACGATATACGTTGGTCACGATGTCCGGGTTTGCATTCACTACGCCAAACAGGTCGCTGGCAATATCGCGATCCAGGTTATGGGAAAACACCAGATTCCCGTCAGAATCATGCACGCGCGCGCCGTTGGACGTGATCATGTAGGTTTTAATGCCGAGGTTATCGCGAATTTGCCCCACATCAACATGATGACGGCCAGTCGCAAACACGAAGTTAACGCCGCGAGCGGTCAATAACTTCAGCGTCTCTTTGGCATAAGGGGACAGAGTATGGTCGGGAGAAAGCAGCGTACCGTCTAAATCAGACGCAACAACCTGATACATAAGAAAATTCAACCTCTAGGCAAAGCGGGTTCCGCTGGATGAGTTATGCTTGTCGAAAAATTCGACAATAGCGTTAAGCGCGACTGAGCGCATGGCGTCCTTTTCAAAAAGGATCTCATGGTACGCGCCTTTGATGACAAGCGGCTGCCCCCCTTCTACAGGATGGCCTGCTGCGGCGCGGAGTTCACAAAAACGATCGTGCATGCGGTTATCTACCACACGCTCTTCTTCAGCCTGAATCAGCAGCGTCGGCGTCGCATCATCCCCGGCGCCAGCCAAAACCTGTTCGCCAGCCAGAATCCCTTCACGTACCCAGTGATAGGTGGGACCGCCAACGCGCAACCGCGGCTCATCAGCATAAAAGCGTAGATTGCGCCGATAGCGCTGTCGACTATGGGTTAACGCATTCATACCGAACGGCAGCGCCCGCCAGCGCCCGGTTCCCATCGCATAGCCTTCGCGGATCCGCGGATGCCCTTCGGCCCAGTCCAGTATATGGCGCACCATCCAGTCGGGAAAGCGCATCACAATACCAAACATCGGTGCGCAAAGCGCGATGGCATCACACTGATTCGGGTGGCGTTGCAGGAATAACGTGGCAATCGCCCCGCCCATTGAATGCGCCAGGATATAGCGTTTTCTCCACGGGCCGGGTAGCACTTCCTGCTGCCAGAAGGCGGTTAGATCGTCGACATAATCATTAAAGTTATCGACATGACCGCGGTGCGGATCCGAAAGCATACGCCCGGAACGCCCCTGGCCACGGTGATCAATAATGAGAACGTCAAAACCAGAATGAAACAGGTCATACGCCAGTTCAGCGTATTTCACGTAGCTTTCAATGCGTCCAGGACAGACGACGATGACGCGATCGTTTTTTTCTGCATGAAAACGAACAAAATGTACGGGAATATCATCCACGCCCGTAAATTCCGCTTCTTCCCGCTGACGCCAGAAATCTGTCAGTGGCCCCATGGAAAAAGCAGCAAACGCGTTTTCTCTTGTTTCCCAGTCTTTTTGCTGCTGAAACATCGGGTATCCAGCCTCGCTGACCAAGTAAAATCGTTTTTTTCGCCGTCACTGACACAACCTAACGGCAGTAGCGTATTGTGGCATAAAAATAGACAATCCGGGAGTTTCTCATGACCTTTGAATGGTGGTTCGCCTACCTGCTGACCTCTATTATTTTGAGCTTGTCCCCAGGCTCTGGCGCAATCAATACCATGACCACCGCCATCAGCCACGGATATCGCGGTGCCAGCGCGTCGATTGCGGGTTTGCAGACCGGGTTGGGTATTCATATCGTTCTGGTTGGCGTAGGACTGGGAACGCTATTTTCACGTTCGGTGATCGCATTTGAGGTGCTGAAGTGGGCGGGAGCGGCCTATCTGATTTGGCTGGGTATTCAACAATGGCGGGCGGCGGGTGCTATCGATCTGAATACCATGGCGAATACGCAATCGCGCAGCCGGCTGTTCAAACGCGCGGTCTTTGTTAATCTGACCAATCCTAAGAGCATAGTTTTCCTTGCCGCTCTGTTCCCGCAGTTTATCCTGCCGCAAGAACCGCAGTTGATGCAGTACGTGGTGCTTGGCGTCACGACCATCGTGGTCGATATCATTGTGATGATCGGTTACGCGACGTTGGCCACGCGCATTGCTGGCTGGATTAAAGGGCCAAAGCAAATGAAGGCGCTCAACAAAGTGTTTGGCTCGCTATTTATGCTGATAGGCGCCCTGCTGGCATCGGCAAGGCATGCCTAGCAAATGGAACGTCGCTCGCAATGAAATGCTATCTGTAAGAGCCTCTGAACATGGCTTTTCGTACTTCGCCGCAAAGGGAGAAAAGCCTTTTATCCTGTACTGTTAGACGTTGATTGCTAATGCCAGAATGCTGCCATATTCACCACACACGGATGATTAACGATGGCGGAAGTAACAACACCACATGACGCAATATTTAAAACCTTCCTCTCCCGCGTGGAAACCGCGCGGGACTTTATCGAACTTCATCTTCCTCCCTCGTTAATCAAAATATGCACACTGGAAACGCTCCGTCTGGAATCAGGCAGTTTTGTGGAGGACGATCTGCGCCCCTATTTCAGCGATATTCTCTACTCACTGGAAACCACCAGCGGACATGGCTATGTACATGTGCTCATTGAGCATCAAAGCTCACCGGATAAGCACATGTCATTTCGCCTGATGCGCTACGCTATCGCAGCGATGCAACGTCATCTTGAGGCGGGAAACGACACTCTGCCGCTGGTTATTCCAGTGCTCTTTTACCATGGCAAGCAAAGCCCCTGGCAAGGTTCGATGAACTGGCTGGATCACTTTGAGGATTCAGCGACCGCCCTTCAACTTTACAGCACACCGTTTCCGTTGGTGGATGTGACGGTTATTCCAGATGATGAAATCATGCAGCATCGCAGCATGGCGGCACTGACATTAGTACAAAAACACATTCGCCAGCGCGACATGGCGCAGCTGCTGGATAAACTTACCCACCTGTTTATGCTGGAGAAGATGAGCGGACAACAAATAACCGTGCTGGTAAACTACATGGTGCAAGCAGGGAATACACAAGATGTTCAGACATTATTGTATAAGCTGGCACAGCGTGTGCCGCAGCATGGAGACAAACTGATGACAATGGCGGATCAACTAAAGCAGATAGGCCGTGAAGAAGGGAGGCGCATTGCCCTTACTGATGTAGCAAAAGCGATGCTCAAGCGAGGTCTTGATACCGATGCAATTATGGAAATGACCGGCCTTTCGAAGGATGAGCTACAGAAGCTTGCGCAATAAGCCGCATACCGCCTGGGAGTCCCAGGCGGGCAACAAACTTAGCGCGAAATAATCAGATGGATACCAAAGCCTGCGAACAGCGCACCGGCAAAACCATCAATCCACTTCGCCAGACGCTGATAGCCACGACGCATTTTCGGGAGCGCAAACAGGCTGGCGACCACGGTAAACCACGCCAGCGTTTCCACGATAATCAGAGCAAAGATCCCCCAACGCGCGCCCGTTCCCACGTTGTCGCCAACGAACAATGAGAAGACGGAGCCAAAATAGATAATGGCTTTAGGGTTCGCCAGGTTGGTCAGCAGACCTTTCAAAAAGCTGCGTCCGCTCTGCGCCAGCTCCACCTGCGGAGTGGGCGCTGCAACATCCTGTTTTTTAAACGCGCCGCGCAGCATCTGATAACCCATCCAGCACAGGTACAGCCCCCCGCCGACCATAATAATGGTATGCAGCCAGGCCATTTTTTCGATAATCAGATGCAGGCCGAGCAGTGCCACGCCAGCCCAGACCATGACGCCACAGGTAATACCCAGCACGCCCATCATAGCTTCTTTGCGCGAACGGCTAACCGCAGTTTGAGAAACAAAAAAGAAATCGGGACCGGGGCTCATCAGCGCAACGAGATGCACCAACGCAACGGTGAAAAATAGCGTTAACATAAAAATGACTCGCGGGGGAATAGTTCAGTGAGTCACCATCCTGGCACTTTTTTGCCCGGCTGACTACTCTTCGTCGTCACCATCAACGTGGGCGCGAATAAGCGCCATAAACTCTTTACCGAAACGCTCCAGTTTACGCATCCCCACACCGTTGACGCTTAGCATTTCACTCGGTGAAACCGGCATCTGCTCTGCCATTTCAATCAGCGTGGCGTCGTTGAACACCACGTACGGCGGAATGTTCTCTTCGTCGGCAATGGCTTTACGCAGCTTACGCAATTTGGCGAACAGTTTGCGGTCGTAGTTACCACCGAAGGATTTCTGCATCGCACGCGGTTTCAGCGCTACAATACGTGGTACAGCAAGCTGTAACGCAACGTCACCGCGCAACACCGGACGCGCGGCTTCGGTTAGCTGTAACGCGGAGTGATGAGCAATATTCTGCGTCACCAGGCCCAGGTGAATAAGCTGGCGAATAACGCTCACCCAGTGTTCGTGGCTTTGCTCGCGACCAATGCCATAGACCGGCAGTTTGTCATGAGCCAGTTCGCGAATACGCTGGTTATTCGCTCCGCGCAGCACTTCCACGACGTATCCCATGCCGAAGCGTTGGTTAACACGGTAAATCGTCGACAGCGCTTTGCGCGCATCCATAAGTCCGTCGTACTGTTTTGGCGGGTCGAGACAGATATCGCAGTTGCCACACGGCTCCTGGCGCCCTTCGCCAAAATAGTTCAGCAACACCAGACGACGACAGGTCTGCGCCTCGGCAAACGCCCCCATCGCATTGAGCTTATGACGCTCGATATCCAGTAGTTGCCCAGCGGGTTTCTCTTCGAGGCAACGGCGTAGCCATGCCATATCAGCCGGATCGTAAAACAGCATCGCTTCCGCAGGCAGGCCATCACGCCCGGCGCGGCCGGTTTCCTGGTAATAGGATTCGATGTTACGCGGAATATCGAAATGCACCACGAAGCGTACGTTAGGTTTGTTGATCCCCATACCGAACGCCACGGTCGCCACTACGATTTGCAGGTCATCACGCTGGAATTTCTCCTGCACCTCGGCGCGTACGGCATTTTCCAGCCCGGCATGATAAGCCCCGGCGCTGATGCCACGGCTTTGCAGACGCGCGGCGGTGTCTTCGACTTTGGCGCGACTGTTACAATAGATAATGCCAGACTTACCGCGCTGCTCTTGCACGTAGCGCATCAGCTGATCGAGCGGCTTAAACTTCTCCATCAGCATGTAGCGAATGTTCGGGCGGTCAAAGCTGCTGATCTGAATTAACGGATCGTTGAGTCCCAGCAGAAGCACAATGTCCAGCCTGGTTGTCTCATCCGCGGTCGCGGTCAGCGCCACAAACGGCAGCGTCGGGAAACGCTGGCGCAGCTGGCCCAGCGCAGCGTACTCGGGGCGGAAATCATGCCCCCACTGCGATATACAGTGCGCTTCATCAACCGCCAGCAGCACCGGATTCCAGTGCGCCAGATGCTCAAGGAAGTTATCCAGCATCAGGCGTTCGGGCGCAATGTACAGTAAGCGAATCTGCCCGCTGCGACAGCCCGCCATCACCTCAAGCTGCTGTTCACGACTTTGAGTAGAATTCAGGCACGCCGCCGCCACGCCGTTGGCTAGCAGTTGATCGACCTGATCTTTCATCAGGGAAATCAGCGGGGAAACAACAACGGTGAGTCCGTTTAGCAATAATGCGGGAATTTGATAGCACAGGGATTTACCGCCGCCGGTCGGCATAACGACCAGGCAGTCGCGACCAGAGAGCACGGTATCAATGATTTCTTCCTGACCGGGGCGAAACTGTTGGTAGCCAAAGGTTTCCTGTAAAACCTGTTTAGCGCCCATTTCCAGATTCAACACTTCCGCCTGCGCCACATTAACCCCATTCGCCCGAAATAAAAACAGGCGCTATTTTCAGCGCCTGAGAGAGAAACTGCAATGATTAAAATACTCTCAATACTTATCAGAAGATATCGTTGAGCATCACGCCCACACCAACACGCGTCTGATTGAAGTTGTAGTCAATCAGCGATTCGCCGTAACCACTGTAGACCTGAGTGTATAGACGCACATGCTTCGTGATGGGATAACTGGCCCCCAGCTCTGCGCCGCCGTAGCCGGTATTCCAGTTGTACTGGCCTTTCACGCTGATAACCGCGTCACCCAGGTGATACCCCATTTTCAGCTGATAGTAGCCCATGTATTTAGTGATATCAGGGTTATCGTCGGTGCTACCAATCACGTACCACGGCTTAACTTCCACCAGCCAGTTACCATTTTCAGCCATCAGACGGGTATAAAGACGGTTCCAGCTACGTGACGTGGGATCGGATCGGCCGTTGGAGTCATGGTTATAACCCATTTCGACATCACGAAGAGTCCAACCGGCAAAGCGATAGTCGGTAGCGAAACCGAGGAATAATTGCGGTTCGTAGTTGGTTTCGCGAAACGGTGAAGACTCTTCACTGTTCGAAAGCTGCCACCAGGACTTCTGGGTATAGGAACCACCAAGTACCGAGTTTGGGCCTAATATCCCGCGCCAGAGCGGAAACGCCAGGCTTAACTGAAACTTAACCTCATCTTTGCGCGCATTTTCGGACCAGCTATAACTGCTGATCGCCTCTTTGTTCATGTCGCTGGTATTGGTGTAAATAAGATAGTTGGTGTCATAAGGATAAAGCGTGAAAGGGTTGTCATGTTCCTGCAGCATATTGGCGATAATACTGCCACGAACCGCCGGTGCATCATGAATCTCTTTCACTGTCGCTTCCTGCGCATACGCGGTCAACGGCAGCATAATTGCTGGTAGTAACCATCCCAGAATCGCCCGCATCGGTAATGTTCTCCTGAACCAAAATATTGATGAATTGTATAATTATCTGGCAAGTATTCTACATACTTAGCTAGTTACTCGTTAGTTATCCCGTCCTAAAGTAGAAAACAACAAATAATAATCATAATATCAACATTTCATTAACCACCGAGATGTAGGGATCGTATGTCTGCCGTACTTACTGCTGAGGAAGCGCTGAAGTTAGTGGGTGAAATGTTTGTCTATCATATGCCGTTTAACCGGGCGCTGGGACTAGAGCTCGAACGCTATGAGAAAGAATTTGCTCAATTAGCCTTTAATAACCAACCGATGATGGTCGGCAACTGGGCGCAAAGCATTCTGCATGGCGGCGTGATCGCCTCGGCGCTGGACGTCGCCGCCGGGCTGGTATGCGTTGGGAGTACGCTGACCCGCCATGAAACGATCAGCGAGGACGAACTACGTCAGCGGATGTCACGCATGGGTACAATCGATTTGCGTGTTGATTATCTGCGCCCCGGAAGAGGGAATCGCTTTACCGCCACCAGTAGCCTGCTGCGGGCGGGTAATAAAGTCGCTGTTGCGCGCGTGGAATTGCATAACGAAGAACAGCTTTATATTGCCAGCGCAACCGCCACTTATATGGTGGGGTAAGTGCCTAAAAAAAGGTAAACTGCTGTTACATTTCTGCAATGAGTTTTCCCGATGGATGCTAAACAAACGCGGCAGGGCGTGCTACTCGCTCTTGCTGCTTATTTTATTTGGGGTATCGCTCCCGCCTACTTCAAGCTGATTTACTATGTCCCGGCGGATGAGATCCTGACGCACCGCGTCATCTGGTCATTTTTCTTTATGGTGGTACTGATGAGCATCAGCCGCCAGTGGTCAGGCGTCAAAACGCTGCTACAAACGCCAAAGAAGATCTTCCTGCTGGCGCTCTCTGCAGTGCTCATCGGCGGAAACTGGCTGCTGTTCATTTGGGCGGTCAATAATCACCATATGCTGGAAGCCAGCCTCGGCTATTTTATTAACCCACTGGTGAATATTGTGCTGGGAATGCTATTCCTCGGTGAGCGCTTTCGTCGCATGCAGTGGCTGGCGGTACTGTTAGCCGCCTGCGGCGTGCTGGTACAGCTGTGGACCTTCGGATCGCTGCCAATAATCGCGCTGGGACTGGCGTTCAGCTTTGCGTTCTATGGGCTGGTGCGCAAGAAGATTGCCGTCGAAGCACAAACCGGCATGCTGATCGAAACCCTGTGGCTTTTACCTGTCGCCGCCATCTATCTGTTTGGCATTGCGGACAGCTCAACCAGCCATATGGGGCAAAACCCCATCTCGCTCAACCTGCTGCTGATTGCCGCGGGTGTCGTGACCACTATTCCGCTGCTGTGCTTTACCGGCGCGGCAACCCGCCTGCGTCTGTCAACGCTGGGATTCTTCCAGTATATCGGGCCTACGCTGATGTTCCTGCTGGCCGTCACCTTCTATGGTGAAGTTCCGGGAACGGATAAAATGGTCACGTTTGCGTTTATCTGGGTGGCGCTGGCGATTTTCGTGATGGATGCGATTTATACGCAACGACGGGTTCGTCGGAGCTAGGGGAGTGCCGGATGGCGCTTCGCTTATCCGGCCTACAAAAGCACATCGCCGTAGGCCGGATAAAATACAGTGATTACAGCCAGTTCTTGCGCTTAAAGTACAGATACGGCGCCAGACCCGCGAGCATCATAAAGACGATCGCGCCCGGGTAACCGAAGCTCCAGTGCAATTCCGGCATAAACTCAAAGTTCATCCCGTAGCTGGAAGCCACCAGCGTCGGCGGCAGGAATACCACAGAAACCACCGAGAAGATCTTGATGATGCGGTTCTGCTCGATGTTGATAAAGCCCATCGCCGCCTGCATCAGGAAGTTAACCTTCTGGAACAGCGATTCATTATGCGGCAGCAGTGACTCGATATCGCGCAGGATCTCACGCGCCTGCTCCAGCTGACTGCCCGGCAAACGCGCTTTACGTACCAGGAAGTTCAGCGCGCGCTGGGTATCCATCAGACACAGACGTACTTTCCAGCCGATATCTTCCAGTTCCGCCAACGTCGACAGCGCTTCGTCATACTCATCGCCCTGACGCCCTTCCATGATCACACGGCTGAGTTTTTCCAGGTCGCTGTAGATGTTTTCGATCTCATCCGCCAGCTGTTCAATTTTGGTTTCGAACAGGTCGAGCAACAGCTCGTAAGCGTTACCATCCACCATCGCCTGGTTACGCGCACGCATGCGGTACAGGCGGAAGGCCGGCAGTTCGCGCTCGCGCAGAGTAAACAGGCGGCCTTCGCGAATGGTAAATGCGACGGTTGAGTTACCCGCGTGATCGTCGGCGTCTTCGTAAAAGAAGAAGGAGTGGATGTGCAGACCGTCTTCGTCTTCAAAAAAACGTGCGGATGCTTCGATGTCTTCCAGTTCAGGGCGCGTAGCCAGATTCTGGCCCAAGTCCTTTTGCACACGGTTTCGTTCTTCGTCATCCGGCTCGACTAAATCGACCCAAACCGAACTGGCCAGGTGCTCGATCTCGTCTGCCTCAAGGCGAGTTAAACGATTGTTTTCCAGTTGAAATGCGCTCAGCATGACCGGGACTCCCAATGCAAAAAATTATCGGACAGTTCGGAGGGCACACAGAAACAAATTGGGTTTCAGACCATTAAACAGCCTGACTCAGCGCGACGGGAAAAAACAGAAGGTCGCTGACAACCGCGAAGGCTATCAGCAAAAAGGGATAGCCTTAGGAGTTGATCCTGGATGACAGGATAATGAGCCAGTATCTACTGGGTGTGTCCAAGGCGAATGTCCTCTTAGCGTAATCGTGCGCGCATGTTACGCCAGCAAAATTTTGACGTCAACACGCAACGGATGGCGAAAAAGTAATAATTTCCCCTTATACAGAAAGGTTAGCAGAGGGGAATTATTTATCTATGATTTCAGAATATTAACCGACAGATAGCCGGATGGCGGCTTCGCCTTATCCGGCCTACAAATCAAAATATTACGTTCCGCGTAGGCCTGATAAGCGCAGCGACATCAGGCGATCATACCGTTTCCAGTCTGGCGTAGGCGGCAACCAGCCATTTGATCCCCTGCCCCTGGAAAGCGACCTGCAAACGACTGTGTTCGCCGCTTCCTTCCAGGTTGACGATGGTGCCCTCGCCAAATTTAGCGTGGCGCACGCGCTGGCCGAGCTTATAGCCGGTATCATTTTCCGCCATTGGCGTGCCCATCCGCTGATGGCTCACCGGGCGGCTGACAGTGGCGCGCAGGCGAACCTCTTCAACGCACGCTTCCGGCAGTTCGCCGATAAAGCGCGACGGACGATGGTAAACCTCTTTGCCGTACAGACGACGCGTTTCGGCGTAGGTCAGGGTCAGCTTTTGCATTGCGCGGGTCACGCCTACGTAAGCCAGGCGGCGCTCTTCTTCGAGGCGACCGCCTTCGTCCAGCGACATCTGGCTGGGGAACATGCCTTCTTCCATCCCGACGATAAACACCTGCGGGAACTCCAGACCTTTCGCCGAGTGCAGCGTCATCAGTTGTACCGCGTCCTGCCAGGTATCCGCCTGCCCTTCGCCCGCTTCCAGCGCGGCGTGAGACAGGAACGCCTGCAGCGGCATTAAGTCTTCGTCTTCTTCGTTGTAGCTGAACTGGCGCGTTGCCGTCACCAGTTCGTCTAAGTTTTCGATACGCGTCTGGCCTTTCTCGCCTTTTTCCTGCTCGTACATCATGCGCAGGCCGGAGTCTTTAATCACCCGGTCAGTCTGCACGTGCAGCGGCATATCGGCGGTCTCCTGCGCCAGTGCGTCAATCAGCTCCATAAAGCGCTGTAAGGCGCTGGCGGCGCGCCCCGCGAGGGCTTTTTCCTGCAACAACTCACGACAGGCCTGCCACAGCGTTAGCTGGCGGTCGCGGGAGGTCTGACGCACCACATCTAAAGTACGATCGCCAATCCCGCGGGTGGGCGTATTCACCACGCGCTCAAATGCGGCGTCGTCATTGCGGTTGGCGATCAGGCGCAGGTAAGAGAGCGCATCTTTGATTTCCTGGCGTTCGAAGAAACGCATCCCGCCATAAATCCGATACGGCATGCTGGCCTGTAACAACGCCTCTTCCAGTACGCGCGACTGGGCGTTGCTGCGATACAGAATGGCGCATTGTTCCAGCGCACCGCCGTTGTCCTGCCAGGTTTTGATGCGATTGACCACGAAGCGCGCTTCATCGAGTTCGTTGAACGCGCAATACAGCGAGATCGGTTCGCCGTCGACGCCATCGGTCCACAGCTTTTTACCCAGACGCCCGTTGTTATTTTCAATCAGGGCGTTGGCCGCGCTGAGGATATTGTTAGTCGAGCGGTAGTTCTGCTCCAGGCGAATAGTTTCTGCGCCGGGGAAATCCGTGAGAAAGCGCTGGATGTTCTCCACCTGCGCTCCGCGCCAGCCGTAGATTGACTGATCGTCATCGCCGACGATCATTACCTTGCCGGTATCGCCCGCCAGCAGGCGGATCCACGCGTACTGAATGTTGTTGGTATCCTGAAATTCGTCCACCAGGATATTGGTAAAACGTTCGCGGTAGTGCTGCAGGATATGCGGTTTGTTGAGCCACAGCTCGTGGGCGCGCAGCAGCAGCTCGGCGAAATCCACCAGCCCCGCGCGGTCACACGCTTCCTGGTAAGCCTGATACACTTTCTGCCAGGTTTGCTCAACCGGGTTGCCGTAGCTTTGCAGATGATGCGGACGCAGCCCTTCGTCTTTCTGGCTGTTGATGAACCACATCGCCTGACGCGGTGGCCACTGCTTCTCATCAAGGTTCATCGCTTTGATCAGACGCTTGAGCAAACGCAGTTGGTCTTCACTGTCGAGGATCTGAAAATCCTGCGGCAGGTTCGCATCCATATGGTGCGCGCGCAGCAGACGGTGCGCCAGACCGTGGAATGTCCCCACCCACATACCGCCCTGGCTGGTTCCCATGATCTGGCCGATACGGTGGCGCATTTCCGCCGCCGCTTTGTTGGTAAAGGTCACCGCCATAATGGAGTACGGCGAGTTGTTCTCAACCGTCAGTAACCAGGCGATACGGTGCACCAGCACGCGCGTTTTACCACTCCCCGCGCCTGCCAGAACCAGCATGTTGCTGCGTGGCGCGGCCACCGCTTCACGCTGTTTATCATTAAGGCTGTCGAGCAGGTAAGAAACGTCCATTGGCACCGCCGCGTAAAAGTAGGTAAGGCGGATTAGCGTAGCGCCATCCGCCAAAAAGCTGGGTATATATACAGAGTTCTGCTGGTGATTATATCAGCGAGGTCAGAGATGCCAACTGTGAAATTTCGATATGCGGCAGCAAACGGCTGTCTGCAGTTTGCATCAGGTCGGCATTTTCCGGTTTGATCCAGCAGGCCTGCATACCACAACGGATGGCGCCCGCGACGTCCGTCGTCAGGTCATCACCCACGTGCAGAATCTCACCCACAGGCATTTTCAGTTTTTCCGCCGCCAACGTGTACATGTCGCTAAACGGTTTTGATCGCCCGTCGGGACCGGCGCGCAGCACAAACTCAAAGTAATCACCCAGGCCAAACAGTTCCGGCTGCGCGTTACCGTTGGTGATCGCCACCAGCGGCCATTTGCGGGCCAGCGCCTTCAGCGTGTCATGCGTCGTCTGCGGGACTTCAATGCGGCTACGCCATTTGGCAAAATTCATCATCGCCGCATTCGCCCCCATTCTGGCTTCTGCCGCTGACAACCCCGCCTCCAGCATAGCGCGCTCTACGGCACGGTGACGCCATTGGGTAACATCGTGGTAGATTTCCGGCTCGGCGTCGCGAACGGCCTGACGTAAGCGCTGTAGGTCGCTATTTTGCAGCGAATTCAACGCCGGATGGTAATTCTGTACAAACGCGAGCGCTTCCTGCTCGGTGCGTGTGATAACGGGACGGTTATCGTAAAGGGTGTCATCAAGGTCAAAGGTGAGCGCAGAAATGCGCCCCAAAGGCCGGTAAAAACGCATTATTTCCCCCGTTTGGCGCGCGGATGCGCCGCATCGTACACTGAAGCCAGGTGTTGAAAATCAAGATGGGTATAGATTTGGGTCGTGGAGAGATTGGCATGCCCCAATAACTCCTGCACTCCGCGCAGATCGCCGCTCGACTCCAGCATATGCGTCGCAAAGGAGTGACGCAATTTGTGGGGGTGTACGTGGCTGTTCAGCCCCTGCTTGATACCCCATTCAGCAAAGCGTTTCTGCACGTTACGCGCCGAGATACGTTTGCCCAGTTTGGACAGAAATAGCGCATCGTCATCGCTGCCAAATAGCCCGCGTAGATCCAGCCAGTGCTCAATCCACGCCACCGCGTTGCGGCCAATCGGCAGGCGACGCTCTTTACTGCCCTTACCCATCACCCACACTTCGCCGGTGTCGAGGTCGAGATGTTTAATATCCAGCCCAACCAACTCAGATAAACGCAGACCCGCGCCGTACATCACTTCCAGCATTGCTCTATCGCGCACGGCAAGGGGATCGTTGAGATCGATATCCAGCAGACGATTAACATCGTCGACATCGATATTTTTAGGGAGATGACGCGGTGCTTTCGGCGCGGAAACGCTTTTTGCCGGATTGGCTTTCAGCTCGCCCTGATTAACCAGCCAGTCGAAGAAACTGCGTAACGCGGAGAGACGCAGCGCCAGACTCGCCGGCCCCAGTCCCTTACGACGGCTGCGAACAGCAAAACTACGTACCATCGCAGCATCACATTGTTGCCAGCTTTGCAGACCGGTCTCTCCGGCTAACGCAATGATGGCATCAAGCTGACGCTGATAATTAAGCAATGTGATCGGGCTAAGCTGACGCTCAACGCCCAGATAGCGCAAAAAGCGCGCCACATCCTGAGAAAGGGGTGAATCGGTCATACGCGTTCAATCCAGCGCTCCAGCAGCTCCGGCAACATCAGCGAGATTTCCTGCAGCAATTGCGTGCCTTGCCCCTGCTGGTAATGATTAACGTCACGGCTGCTAAACAGCATCACGCCCAGAGAGCCATCTTGCCCGAGCATCGACATCGCCACCGAGCCTATGGCTTTCGCCTCCGGCATCATGACCAGCAATTCCGGACCATTGAGCGGCCCAAGATAGTGCTGTGACTGACCCAGACGCTGGATACGCAGCGGTTCAAAAGCCTGACGGCTTAATGCCAGATGGGTGAATTTTGATGGCGCGCCAAGTCGCCAGCGATCCGGGAACAGACGAACCGTCGCTCCGGCCAGCCCTAACTCACGCGCCCAGCGATGAAATCGCATCAGCATGTCGTCAAGACTGCTGGCCGACACCAGCCGCCCTTGCAGATTTAACAGACGATAGAACAGGCTTTCATTGGCGTTGGCTTGTTCCATCAACAACGCCATGTTCTCTTCCAGCACGTTAATATGATTACGTGCCCGCGCCATATGCCATTCCACTAAAGAGACCGTGCCCCGCACTGGGTGCGGAACTCGCATAGCTTCAACGGCCTGGGCATTACGGATAAAAAACTCAGGATTACGTTGCAGGTAATCGACGACCGCCCGGTCGTCCAGCTCCATGAGCGTTTCCTGTAGTTCTTCCCCTGGTTGCTTCATAAGTGAATAAATCCGTCGTAGACATGTGCCGCCGGGCCAGTCATATACAGCGGATGACCCGGACCTTTCCAGGCGATATCAAGTCGACCGCCCGGTAATTCCACCCTCACTTCTTCCGCCAGCAGACCCTGCTGGATACCGACCGCAACGGCAGCGCACGCACCGCTGCCGCAGGCCTGCGTTTCACCCGCGCCGCGCTCATAGACGCGCAGTCGGATATGTTCGCGTTTTACCACCTGCATAAATCCGATATTGGCGCGTTCAGGGAAGCGTTCGTGGCTTTCCAGAACCGGTCCCAGTGTTTCTACCGTGGCCGTATCAACATCATCAACCTGAATCACGCAGTGCGGGTTCCCCATTGAAACCACGCCGCACAATACTGTCTGTTCGGCCGCGCGCATAATATAGGTCTTCTCTGCTTTGTTAGCGCGAAAAGGAACCTGCGAGGGTTCAAAATTGGGTTCGCCCATATTCACCCGCACCAGCTCGTCGTCGGTTACGGTTAATACCATACGACCATTCGCGGTACTGACGCGAATATCACGTTTATTAGTCAGCCCTTTCAGGCGAACAAAACGGGCAAAACAGCGGGCACCATTGCCACACTGTGACACTTCACTGCCGTCGGCATTAAAAATACGGTAGTGGAAATCCAGCTCCGGATCATACGGAGGCTCAACCACCAGCAGTTGATCAAATCCAACGCCGAGATGTCTGTCGGCCAGGCGGCGGATCAGCTCTGGTGAGAAAAAGACATTCTGCGTTACCGCGTCGACGACCATAAAATCGTTGCCAAGGCCATGCATTTTAGAGAATTGCATCATTCACTCCGTTCACGCGGGTACAGAAATGTAAAATCTATTCCTGCCGTTAGTAATTCACCTGAGAAGGCCCATCACTAATCCCACGATCGTTTTTCTCAGGCGTGGTGGATTGCGATTGCGGCTGAACGCTCTTGGTCGGAGGCGGCGCGGTTTTATCAGCTGGCGGGAAATAGAGCGGGCCTTTTAGCCCACAGCCCGTAAGGCTGAACAGAGTAAAAATGACAGCGAGTGGCTTTAACACGTTTTTCATTATGGATTGCCTGTAAAGTTCATGCTTTCTGTTTTCTATCATCGCAGGAGAAGGCGTAAAAGCAAGAGTTTGGCTAAAAACTGCATCGCGATTTATTCCACGTTATACTGCGGGCATCACGAAAAATAGGATAAGAAAATGAACGACAGTGAATTTCATCGCCTTGCCGACACCCTGTGGATGACCATTGAGGAGCGTCTGGATGACTGGGACGGCGACAGCGATATCGATTGTGAGATCAACGGCGGCGTGCTGACCATTAGCTTCGAAAACGGCAGCAAAATCATTATTAACCGTCAGGAGCCGCTGCACCAGGTGTGGCTGGCAACCAAACAAGGCGGCTACCACTTTGACCTGAAAGGCGACGAGTGGATCTGCGACCGAAGCGGCGAAACGTTCTGGGATCTGTTGGAACAAGCGGCAACACAGCAGGCGGATGAAGAGGTGAGCTTCCGCTAAGCTTTAGTGCCGGATGCGCTTTGCTTATCCGGCCTACTTTAGCCCGGTAAGCGTCGCGCCACCGGGCAAGTTAACTCACGAGAAATACTGCTGTAACAGCGGCGTGTCGTTGTCCTGACTGGCTGGCGGAACAGCGCTAATCGGCTGGGTGCGGAACGGAATCACCTGCGCGCGCCCGTCGGTTTTCACAATCTGATAGAACTGCGGCAGGTTAAAGTTGATGAAGCTGGAGCCGTAGGTAAAGCGATCGTGCGATGATGAGTAGAAACGGCTGACATCGCGTACCAGTTCCTCTTTGCTACCTTCGCAGTGGTGATACACCTCGGCCCGATTGCTTTCGTCCAGAATGTAGATATTAAAGCCCTGCTCATCACCCGTTTCTTCGAAAAAGAACTGAATAATCCCTTCACTGGCAAAACCGTCGACCACCGACGGCAGTTTCACATGGTTGGTCTCAACTTGGACGGAAAGCCCGTGCAGTTTGTTATGTGAAATCGCGCCATAGAATTCAATTGCGTTTTCCAGCTTCTGTACCGAAACGTTCAGGCGCTCGAAGAACAGTCCCCACGTCTGCCCGGAAACGCGCAGCGCTTTGAAGCGTCCGGTTTCCTGACGAGTGCTGGAGAGGCGTAATTCGATACACTCAGACACCAGTTGCTGCACACGGGTGCGAATTAAACCGCGCAGATGCTGGCTATAGCAGAAGACCTCAACGCTATCCGGCGGCGCGGCATCCTGGTGCATTTTGCCCAGAATCGTTTTTAACGCTTCAATCATCGCCTGCTCGCCGTTGAAGTGCAGCGTACGCACTTCATTCCACGAGTTGCGGTACAGCAGGTCGACGCTTCCTACCAGGCAATTTTGCTCTTCGCCAAAGCTGAAGACGTCCAGCTTACGGAAATCAAAATGTACCACCTGATTACGGAATGCGGCCGTTGGGTCATATTCGAGGTTAACGATAATCGCCAGATGGCGAATTTCGCATGGGCTATAGAGCGCTTTCGGCGTTGGTGCAGGCAGTCGCAGCGGGAAGTGGTGCGACACGTCGGCGACCATTTCCTGCAGCTTCGGCAAATCAACAATGCCGTTGCCCTTAATAAACAAATGCGTACGCGAGGTCAGCAGGCCGTTGAACCAGGCCCACGCCACCAGCTTGTTGAGATAGCGGTTATATTCCAGCGGCTGATGGCTGATTATCGAGTCCATGTTAGGCGCGCGGTTGTAGAGATACCAACCTGAACGGTTGGCACGACCCGGCGGTACATGGATAAAGGTCAAATTCGGTTCCGAGAGATCCGGAGATATCTGTGGGTTCACCAGCGTGACTTTACCCGGCAACGCTTCAAACGCGGCATACAGCTTACGGGTCAGCACGCCGATATCCTGCGGGCTGGCGCTGACGCTGAGGTTATTGCGCCGCGCAAAGCGGATCAGGTTACGATAGCTCTGCATCATCGCATCGAGCAGTTCGTTATGTGCTTCGCGTACCTGGTCAATCTTCCAGTTAGCACGGTTATCCAGCATGGTCAGACGGGCGTCATCCCAGCCCCACTCTTTCACTAACTGACTTAATACTTCACGACGCCAGCCCACGCAGGCGCGCTCACGGCTCAGTTTCTCACACACTTTTAAGTAGAAACATCGACGCACTAAATCCAGGCGTGTCGGATCTTCGATCGCCGTGAGGTACTCGGTAACGCGCTCCAGCATCATGCAGTAAGGATCGAGACCAAAAGAGACGATCTCGCCGTCATGCAGGCGCTGTTTAATATCTTTCGCCAACAGGCGTGGATTTGGGTATTCCCAGGAATAGGCTTCCAGCAGCAGCGTTTTCAGCACCGCTTTGTACGGGGAGTCGATACTCTTGTACAACTGCCAGAGGCTGGCGCCAAAGTACTCTTCGGCGGAAAGCGAACTGAGTCCGCCGAGATCCAGCCATTCGTTTGGCGTTAGCACCCCCTGTGCGTAGAGCGTCATGACGTAATCGTCGTAATGCTCTTCTTCGTCGCCCGGCACCATATTCCACAGAATACGTTTACCCGCGAGACGCACAGCGGTGCGATAGAATTCATCAAGCAACAGGATATGCTGCGTCGAGCCACAGTCTTCACCACCCAGACTGCCGCTTTCATTGTGACGGAAACGGTTTTCATCAATCAGGAAGAAACTGACTTCAACGCCCAGCGAAGCGGCCCAGCTTTCCAGCAGGCTACATTTACGCTGCAGCAGCTGGCGCTCTTCGCTATCCAGCCAGGATTGATGGCAGACCCAGATATCAAGGTCAGAGGAACAGCTTTGCCCTACCGAAGAGGTGCTGCCCATTGAGTAAACGCCGGTGATCGGCAGTTCGCCCTTGGGAGGATCCTGCGGCGACATACCGCGGTACAGTTCCAGTTCGTTCAGGTAGTGGCGTTGGGTTTCATCAGGCGTGTAAAAGCATATGCCTTTGGGAACGTTACCATCGAGGTAACCCGGCATCAGCGGATGGTGGTAGTGCAATAATGTCGGCAGCAGACTGTATACCTGCTGGAAGGCAGGTCCCATGGCAGCAAGCGCGCGATCCACACGCAGTTGATTTATGGCATCCAGTCTCTGTTTCAGAGTCTCAATATAGAGGTACAAGACGTATCGCCTGATGTTGCTACCCGTCATGTTGTCGATTGCTGCGGCGCAAGCGCGCACAATAATCGTCATCAATTCGGATAAACCGTATGTCAAAAATAACCGTTACCTGTTTTTCGGCCATATTTTTTTATGCTGTACAGCCGAAAAAATGGTCTAAAACGTGATCAATTTAACACCTTGCTCATTGACCGTAAAGAAAGATGCGCTACATACAAGTGTAGCACCGTTCGTTACGTGTAAATTCCTTCATACGGTCGGGAGGTTTCTCGTCATTATTCACTGCCAGTGATGATGCAGCGCCTTTTCCTCTCACTTACGTTTGAGCGTAACGCTGACATCCCTTTGATAAGGATGTTAGGATGGTCAATGATTGATAATGACGGTAACAAGCATGTTAGACAATGTTTTGAGAATTGCCACACGCCAAAGCCCCCTTGCGCTCTGGCAGGCACATTATGTCAAAGACGCCTTAATGGCAAACCACCCCGGTCTGATCGTGGAACTGGTTCCTATGGTAACCCGTGGCGATGTGATCCTTGATACCCCACTGGCGAAGGTCGGGGGGAAAGGGTTGTTTGTTAAAGAGCTGGAAGTCGCGCTGCTGGAAAAACACGCCGATATCGCCGTGCATTCCATGAAGGATGTGCCGGTTGAATTCCCTGACGGTCTTGGGCTGGTCACCATTTGTGAGCGAGAGGATCCGCGCGATGCTTTCGTCTCAAATAAGTACAACACGTTGGATGAACTCCCCGCAGGCAGCATCGTCGGGACATCCAGTTTGCGTCGCCAGTGCCAGTTGGCGAAGCGTCGCCCGGATCTCGTCATCCGTTCGCTGCGCGGCAACGTAGGCACGCGCCTCAGCAAACTGGATAACGGCGATTATGACGCCATTATTCTGGCGGTCGCCGGATTAAAACGTTTAGGTCTTGAGTCGCGAGTCCGCACCGCTCTGCCGCCGGAAGTCTCCCTGCCCGCTGTCGGGCAAGGCGCAGTAGGCATAGAATGTCGACTGGATGATATGCGCACTCAGGCGCTGTTAGCGCCGCTCAACCATGAAGAGACCGCGCTACGCGTCAAAGCAGAACGCGCCATGAACACCCGCCTGGAAGGGGGATGTCAGGTACCTATTGGTAGCTATGCCGAAATCATCGACGGTGAGATTTGGCTACGTGCGCTGGTCGGCGCGCCAGACGGTTCACAGATGGTATGCGGAGAACGTCGCGGCGCCACACAGGATGCCGAACAGATGGGTATCTCTCTGGCAGAAGAACTGCTGGAGAACGGTGCGCGCGCCATTCTGGCGGAAGTTTATAACGGAGAAGCCCCCGCATGAGTATTCTGGTCACCCGCCCGTCTCCCGCAGGGGAAGAGTTAGTGAGCCGACTGCGCACACTGGGGCAGGTGGCCTGGAGTTTTCCGCTCATCGAGTTTTCACCTGGTCGGGAGCTGGCAACGGTTGCTTCCCGACTGTCGGCGCTGACGGAGAACGATCTGGTCTTCGCCCTCTCGCAGCACGCCGTTACCTTTGCAGATGCCGAGCTTCAGCAGCAAGAGAAAAGCTGGCCATCTCTTCCACGTTATTTTGCCATTGGCCGTACAACGGCGCTGGCGCTGCATACTGTTAGCGGCTTCAATATTCACTACCCTCTGGATCGGGAAATTAGCGAAGTCTTGCTACAATTACCTGAATTACAAAATATTGCGGGAAAACGCGCGCTTATATTACGCGGCAACGGTGGCCGGGAGCTGATAGGTGAAACCCTGACGGCACGCGGAGCCGATGTCGATTTTTGTGAATGTTATCAACGCAGTGCAAAACATTACGATGGTGCGGAAGAAGCGATGCGCTGGCAATCCCGTGGCGTAACCACGGTGGTTGTCACCAGCGGAGAGATGCTACAACAGCTCTGGTCGCTCATTCCGCAGTGGTATCGTGAGCACTGGTTACTACGCTGTCGGCTGTTGGTCGTCAGTGAGCGTCTGGCGCACCTCGCCCGGGAACTGGGCTGGCAAGATATTAAGGTCGCTGATAACGCCGACAACGATGCGCTACTACGCGCATTACAATAACTCTCATAATGGGATGCCATAATGACGGAACAAGAAAAATCCTCCGCCGTGGTTGAAGAGACCAGGGAGGCCGTGGAAACCACGTCACAGCCAGTCAATACTGAAAAAAAGAGTAAGAACAGCACGGCGCTGATTCTGAGCGCTGTGGCGATTGCTATTGCGCTGGCTGCAGGCGTTGGGCTGTACGGCTGGGGGAAACAACAGGCAACAACACAAACGGCAACCAGCGATGCGCTGGCGAACCAGCTGACGGCGCTGCAAAAAGCGCAGGAAAGTCAAAAAGCTGAGCTGGAAGGCATTATTAAACAGCAGGCAACACAGCTGGATGAAGCCACTCGCCAGCAGGCCACGCTGGTCAAACAGCTTGATGAAGTCCAGCAAAAAGTCGCCACCATCTCCGGCAGCGATGCGGGCACATGGCTGCTGGCGCAGGCTGATTTTCTGGTGAAACTGGCCGGTCGTAAATTATGGAGCGATCAGGACGTCACCACCGCCGCTGCGCTGTTGAAAAGCGCCGATGCGAGCCTGGCAGATATGAACGACCCGAGCTTAATTACCGCGCGACGTGCGATTACTGACGACATCGCGAGCCTGTCCGCGGTGACTCAGGTCGACTATGACGGCATTATCCTGAAAGTGAATCAGCTCTCTAATCAGATTGATAACCTGCGTCTGGCCGACAACGACACCGACGATTCTCCAATGGACTCTGACAGCAGCGAGCTTTCCAGTTCGATTAGCGAATGGCGCGTCAATCTGCAAAAAAGCTGGCAGAACTTTATGGACAGCTTTATCACTATTCGCCGTCGTGATGAAACCGCCGTCCCGCTGCTGGCACCGAACCAGGATGTTTACTTACGTGAGAACATCCGTTCTCGTCTGTTAGTAGCCGCCCAGGCCGTGCCGCGTCATCAGGAAGAGACATACCGCCAGGCGCTGGAAAATGTCTCCACATGGGTGCGTGCTTACTACGACACCGACGATGCAGCGACCAAAGCGTTCCTTGAAGAAGTAGACCAACTGAGCCAGCAAAGCATCAGTATGGATGTTCCGGAAACGCTGCAGAGCCAGGCTATTCTCGACAAGTTAATGCAAACCCGCGTACGTAATTTACTGGCGCAGCCTGCCACAGCACCTGCACCTGCACCTGCACCTGCACCTGCAGCAGACGCTCCGGCAACTGCGCCGCAAGGAGAATAATGATGCTAAAAGTATTATTGCTCTTTGTGCTGTTGATAGCCGGGATCGTTGTCGGTCCGATGATTGCCGGTCATCAGGGCTACGTGCTGATCCAGACGGATAATTACAATATCGAAACCAGCGTGACGGGCCTGGTGATCATCCTGATCGTCGCCATGGTCGTCCTGTTCGCGATTGAATGGCTGTTGCGCCGAATTTTCCGCACCGGCGCACATACCCGTGGGTGGTTTGTGGGTCGTAAGCGTCGTCGCGCCCGTAAACAGACCGAACAGGCGCTGCTCAAACTGGCAGAAGGTGACTATCAGCAGGTTGAGAAGCTGATGTCGAAAAATGCCGATCATGCAGAACAGCCGGTAGTGAATTACCTGCTGGCGGCAGAAGCGGCTCAGCAGCGCGGTGACGAAGCGCGCGCCAACCAACACCTTGAGCGTGCTGCCGAACTGGCCGGAAATGATACGATCCCGGTAGAAATCGCTCGCGTTCGCCTGCAACTGGCGCGTAATGAAAATCACGCCGCACGCCACAGCGTAGACAAACTGCTGGAAGTGACGCCACGTCATCCGGAAGTGCTGCGTCTGGCTGAGCAGGCCTACATTCGCACCGGCGCATGGAGTTCCTTGCTGGATATCATCCCATCCATGGCAAAAGCGCATGTGGGTGATGATGAGCACCGCGCCATGCTGGAACAACAGGCATGGGTTGGCTTGATGGATCAAGTCCGCGCCGATCAGGGCAGCGAGGGGCTGCGTGCATGGTGGAAAAACCAGAGCCGTAAAACCCGTCATCAGGTTGCTTTGCAGGTAGCGATGGCTGAACATCTGATTGAGTGTGACGATCACGATACGGCGCAGCAGGTCATCATTGATGGTTTGAAACGTCAGTACGATGACCGCCTGGTGCTGCCGATCCCGCGTCTGAAAACCAATAATCCGGAACAGATAGAAAAAGTGCTGCGCCAGCAGATTAAAGCCGTGGGCGATCGCCCGTTGCTGTGGAGTACGCTGGGTCAGTCGTTAATGAAGCATGGGGAATGGCAGGAAGCTACGCTCGCCTTCCGTGCCGCTCTCAAACAGCGCCCGGATGCCTATGACTACGCCTGGCTTGCTGACGCGCTGGACAGATTGCACCAGCCGGAAGAAGCTGCCACCATGCGCCGTGATGGCCTGATGTTGACGCTGCAGAACAACAATCCCCCGCAGTAACTCCCTCTTGCCCGGTGGCGTTTTCGCTTACCGGGCCTACATATTTTTCAATCGCATAAACAAAATCCTTCGAGAAGTCACTTGAAGGATTTTGTTTATGCATAAAAAAACGCCCGCTCGGTAAGGAGCAGGCGTTAAACAGGTCTGTATGACAACATAAATGGGTGCTTCACTCAACGTTATGTCCATGGTGTTTGATGAGGCCTGAGCGACATCTGTCTGTGGACGATAAGCACCGTAAACGGCTCTGCATCATTCCTGAGTTTATGAGGCCAGATGGCGAACATAAGAGATGGAATGAGCATCTACCCGCATATTATTGCACAACGCATGCCACGATTGCACTGCAAAAACCAGGTATTCGGACTTTTTAAGACTTCAGGAAATTCGCAGATGCGCAGGCTAAGAAGGGAAAATCTGAAAACAAAAAACCCCGCCGAAGCGGGGTTCAAAATTGGTCGGCGAGAGAGGATTCGAACCTCCGACCCACTGGTCCCAAACCAGTTGCGCTACCAAGCTGCGCTACTCGCCGTTTTACTGCTTTTTGAATTTTTAGTTCAATTCTTTAAGTCGTGGTGCGAGGGGGGGGACTCGAACCCCCACATCCTAAGGACACTAACACCTGAAGCTAGCGCGTCTACCAATTCCGCCACCTTCGCATTTCACAACTTTAAATTAATGGGGTGGCTAATGGGATTCGAACCCACGACAACTGGAATCACAATCCAGGGCTCTACCAACTGAGCTATAGCCACCACTGCAAATCTTTTACGCGGTATTAAAACCACCGCAGCTCTGGCACCCTACTAAATGGTGCGCCCGACAGGATTCGAACCTGAGACCTCTGCCTCCGGAGGGCAGCGCTCTATCCAGCTGAGCTACGGGCGCTTAGCGCCGTTGCGGGGCTGGATATTACGGAGGTCTCGGTCTTCTGTCTAGTGCTTTTTTAAAATAAATTATCGTTTGGTCATGGTTTGTGCGTTTTGTCGCTTATTCCCGCAATTTATGGGCTGTGCCATGACGATTCAGACCAAAAACCTTATAAATGAGCGTCACGGCCAGTAAGAAACCCATGCCAACAAAAAGCGACATTCGGGTATCTTCATTAAAGTACATGCCAATTAATACGCAAATCAGGAACGCCATCGTCAAATAATTCGCCCACGGGAACAGAATGGAGCGGAATGGATGACTGGCAATCGCCGCTTTATGCGCCTGACGGAAACGCAGCTGGCTTATCAGGATCACAAACCACGGTACCATCCCCGGCAACACGCTGGCGCTATAGACATAAACAAACACGCGCTGCGGGTTAGGAATAATGTAGTTCAGGCATGAGCCAATCAGCAGGATCGCGATAGAAATAGCCACTCCGACAACCGGCACGCCATGGCGTGATACTTTTCCAACAACGGCAGGAAGCTGGCGATTCTTTGCCAGCGCGTAGAGCATACGCCCACAGCTGTACATGCCGCTGTTACAGCCAGACAGCGCCGCCGTCAGCACCACAAAGTTAATAATCCCTGCCGCAGCAGTAATACCAATCTTGGCAAAGGTGAGAACAAACGGGCTGCCGTTGCTGCCAATCTCATTCCACGGGAAAATAGTGACGATGACAAAAATCGCACCAACGTAGAAAATCAGAATGCGCCACAACACTTTACCCACCGCGCTACGCAGCGTGACCTGTGGATTCTTCGCTTCCCCTGCAGTGATGCCGATCAGCTCCACGCCCTGGTAAGACGCCACAACAATACACAATGCCGTCAGGAAGCCCTTCCAGCCCCCAGCAAAGAAGCCACCGTGCTCGGTCAGGTTGCCAAAACCAATCGCCTGGCCACCATTGCCAAAGCCGAAGAAAATCACCCCAACCCCAATGACAATCATCACAATGATGGTGGTCACTTTGATCATGGCAAACCAGAACTCAATTTCACCATACAGGCGAACCGCAGCGAGGTTTGCCAACGCAACCAGTCCGACCGCGATCAGTGCGGGTATCCATTGCGCCATTTCCGGAAACCAGAACTGCACATACACCCCGATGGCGGTAATCTCTGAGATCCCCACAGCCATCCACATAAACCAGTATGACCAGGCGGTGAGATAGCCAAAGAAGGGGCTCATATAACGGTGAGCGTAAACAGCGAATGAACCTGCAACCGGCTCGAGGAATAACATCTCCCCCATAGAACGCATAATGAAAAACACGAACAGCCCGGCGACGATATACGCCAGCAGAACCGAAGGCCCCGCCCATTTAAGGGTACTGGCGGCCCCCATAAATAGCCCAACGCCAATAGTGCCCCCAAGGGCAATTAATTCGATGTGACGAGCCTCCAGCCCACGCTGTAGCTCAGGTTTGTTCTCAGCCATAAATCCTCTTGATGTGTTTGCATGCTGTCCGGTATTACCGGTTCTCGTTATGGGTACATCTTGTTATGCCATAACAGGCCATGCGGCACCGACCGCTTTACGGTTGGCGCCAAAAACACCACGGCACTGCAATGATTGTTGCGAATGGTTTCCTAAAATCGCTTAAATGGCAATTAAAGCATTCAAAAAATGAATAGATTGTGCGAGAAAGCAGCGATTATGTTGTGAATAAGTAGCGTAATTAGCAGATCACGCTACTTATCAGAGGAGAGAGGGCGTCAGAGGTTGCCGGTATAGTGCCAGCGGAGATAGCGTAATAAGCGAAGTTGTCGAGTAATACGGCTCGGCTGCGACAATAAGCGATACAGCCACTCCAGCCCCAGATTTTGCCAGATTTTAGGCGCACGCTTAACGTGACCGGTAAAGACGTCGTAGGTGCCCCCTACGCCCATATACAGCGCATCAGGGTGAGTCTTGCGGCAATCACGCATAAAGATCTCTTGTTTTGGCGACCCCATCGCCACAGTCACAATTTGCGCACCGCTGGCGTGAATACGCTCAAACAACGCCTGACGCTGCTCTGGGGTAAAATAACCGTCCTGACTACCCACAATGTTCACGCGCCACTGCGCACGTAGTTTTGCTTCTGTTTGTGCCAGAACTTCAGGCTTGCCACCAACCAGGAAAACAGGCGTTCCGTTTTGCCCAGCTCGCGCCATCAGTGCTTCCCAAAGGTCAGCTCCGGCCACGCGTGAAACCTGCGCCTGTGGGAATTTTTTGCGCACCGAACGCACCACGCTAATCCCATCCGCATACTTGAACTCCGCGGCGTTGATCAGCTCCCTCACTTCAGGATTATCTTCTGCTGTCAGCATCTTCTCAGCGTTAATAGCCACCAGCGTTCCTGACCTGAGGTGTCCTTCGGCAAACAGGTAATTCAGCGCATGTTGCATATCGCGCCAGCCAATCAGTTGTAATCCGCGCAGCGAATACAGCGGCGCAGTTGTGTTATCTGTCATTACGATCCTTCAATCTGTGTCCGGGGCAGCGATTTGATTCGTTTATGAATGAGTCCCGCGCTATCAAACAGCCAGAACAACAATTTTGCCACCAGTAGACAAACGCCGAAAATCACGAGGAAAAAGACCACTCGTGAGACAAACGAATCCAGCCCTTCACGTGCCAACACGATCATATTGAAAATGGCGCCAAAACAGAAACTGTGCAAAATCGCCGCCTTATAGCGATTGGTTTCTCGGTTACCTAGCTCATACAGCCAGTCGAACCACTTGATGATGAGCCCAACAACAATCGCGCCTAATGGTATAAACAGCGCCCCGCCCATCACCACCAGTGAACCAATTAACGTCGGCGAAATCGCCAGTCCTGAGTGGTTGTTCAACACTTCCCAGGTAAAGTAGTTCGCTGAGTTGAGTACAATACTCGGCCGCCCAGGCCACAGCCAGGAGGGAATAAAGACGTAGAAGTCACGGACGATCGGCGCCAGCCCCTGGAACTCAATATTGTGGTAATTCTGCAGCAATAGCGCCAGGTTCTCCCACGGTGAGAAGGTGTCGCGCGTAAGGTACAGGAACGTATAGAACGCCTCATCGCCGCTAACGCTCATTCCGTAGCGCTTCAACGCCAGCCAGAACATCCCGACAATGCCCAACACGCCTGCAGCGGCCAACATCCACAGCGAAATCCAGCCGCGAATAATGCCGATAAACAAGAAGATGGCAAACGCGATAATGATATTGGCGCGCGTCCCACCCACAATCATATAGGTCAGCAAACCAAACGCGACGGTACTCACGAGGAAGAACACCCACGCTTTGCTGTCCTGACGCAGGAAATAAACCACCAGCATTGCCGGAATGAAGAAGTAGAAGAAACGCTTCAGAGCGACGCCAGAGACTTCACTGGAAAAAATCTGGCTATAGGATTGCAGTCTGAACAGCAGGAATCCGTTGTGCATAAAGAAGATGCCCACGCTTACCAGCGCAATCGCCATCAGGATAACCCAGGTCAAATGGGCTTCAACACGATTGATGGTAAACAGCGGCCTGCGCGGCTTATCATCTACTCGTTTGCGCAAGCGCGTTTTATACGTCACGTAGTAGACGGCATAGAAACAGGCGGCTGACAGCAAGGCCTGCAGCAGGATCTCCGGCGGAGCCACTGCCACATCAAAGCGGAACACCAGGATGCTGGTTAACGGGAATCCGAAGAAGAACGTCAGCAAGAACAACAGTGAGAAGAAAACATTGAAGTTAAAACGCACGCGGCGGAACTCAAACCAGGTCAGCGTGGCGATAAACAAGGTGGAGAGCAGCCAGACCACCAGAAGACCGCTGAATTGCATCAGGCTCATACGGTTTCTCCTGAAGCAATGCGCAGCGCATTGTGCCACGGCTGCAGATAATTCGGGCTAAAGAAGGTAATAGTATTTTTATCTACCGATGCCAACTGGCGCTGCGCTTCACGTACGACGCCTTCATTGAGATCATCAGTGGTAAATAACACCGGAAGATTTTGTTCCACCATATCCTGCCAGAAGGGATTTTCACGGTTGAGCACGCATGGGATACCCGCCTGGATCAGCAAACACAGGGTACCGATTCCCTGTTGACGGGCAAAAATAAAGTAACCCAAATCACACTGCCGCAATAATGTTAGATAGGCATCAAATTCCAGCTTTTCACTCAAAATTTGCAGATTATCTGCGCTAAATAACGCCAGGCCAGCCTGGCGAACCTCGTCGATATAGGCCGCATTATTGGCGGGATAACCCATCGGCACAATCACATTCACCGTGTCACCAAACTGCTGATGGACGGCGCGAAGCGCGGCAACATGCTCATTGCTGCGATCGCCAGAGTTGCCAACCAGCACCGTCATCTTGCCGCTGCGCTGGCAATCATTGCTCATGTTATTGAGTGAAGGATCCATTCGCGTTGGGAAATAGAGCAACTCACCCCGCACACGGGGATGTTGCTCGGCGAAATAACGTAAATCGCCCCGTGTGGCAAACACGCAGCCCACACGATTCTGCGCCATGCGGCGAATCGGGTAAAACAGGCGGAATTTCAGTCCACTGGAGACTTCGTATAAATCAGCGCCCCAGATATGCCAGTAAAACTGCGCCGGTTTAATCCCGCCACTCAGCAGCGCCAGCCACAGGCTGGTGTTGAACTGACCGTGGAAGAAGAAACGCTGTTGGCGATCCGCTTTTGCTTTCGCGATCACAGCGTCAGCAAGCGCCTTTTTCCCGCTGTAGAAGCTTAGCGATAACGCCGGGCAGCTCTCACTGAGTCCCGCATCCTGACCGGCAACCATAAACGAGCGCGCATGCTCGCTCGTCGCGGCCAGCGAGTCGTTGAAAAACCGCAGCACGGTTTGGTTATGGTGAGGGATATCCGATCCCAGAACGTGAATCAGTACAGTCATGCCCGCCTACGCCAGAGTAAAAACACGCCACAACAAAGAGAAAAATAGACAATGTACGTTGCCATATAAGCCTGTGCCGCTCCCAGCGCACCGTGTGCAGGGATCAGCCAGTAAGCAAACACCGTCAATAACATGAACTGGCTAATTTCAGCCAAGATATAAAACCGCAGCGATGCTTTCGCGATCACCAGATACCCAAAGACATACGCCCCTACTTTCAGTACATCGCCGACCAGTTGCCAGGCAAACAGATCGCGCATGGCGGTGAATTTTGCGGAGAAAAGCAGCCAGATCGCAAAATCACGCAGCAACCAAACAGTAAAGCTCGCAGCGGCAACCGCCGGTAACACGAACTTCAGCGACTTAACCACCTCGCGCGTAATGTCGCGCTTTTCGGTCAGTCGAGACAACGTCGGAAGCAAGTAAACGCTGAATGAGGCGGTAATGAATTGCAGATAAGCATCAGAGATACTGCTTACTCCCTGCCAAATCCCTACATCATCCCAACTGTACTGCGCCGCCAGCAGGTTTCGCATCATCACGTATGCCACAGGCAGCGTTACGGAGGTAATCAGCGCCATCAGGGTAAACTTGCTTAGCTGTCCAGCCAGACCGTTATCCCACGAGGGTTTCAGGTAATGCAGGGGAATCGCCCCACGCTTAATCAGCATAATAGCGGCGGGGATAACGACCAACGCGGGCACTAACGCCAGACCCAGCAAAGCGCCTTCATACCCTCCCAGGCGATAACAGCCATAATAAGCCACCACGCCTACCAGGCTACCCACAATCAACGACAGCGCGTTACCCGCCGCATCACGAAAGCCCTTCATCAACGCCAGCAGCAGGTTCGCCCAGGCAATACCCATCTGCACCAGCGCAACCAGTCTTACCAGCCCCTGATAATGAGTATGGCCAAACAATCCCTGACTGATTGGCGCGGCCGCCAGCAGAAAAATCACCGCCATCAGCGTAGAGAATCCCAGCACCATCGCGGAAGATGTACCGACTACCTTACGGAGCCGGGTCGGATCGTCATGATGCTGCGCAACATATTTCGTGACGCCGTTGAAAATGCCGGCCCCCGCCAGGACACCAAGCACGGTGACCATCTGGCGGAAGTTACCCGCCTGCCCCACGCCTGCCGGGCCAAACGACACCGCCAGCAGCTTCACGACCAGCAAACCTGCACCAATTTTTACCAGCGTACTGGCTGCCGTCCATAAGGACGCTTTAGCAAGCGACATATCAGGCGAAGTAGTTGAGTAAGGTCGAAATGACCGTTCGCTGGTTTACTGGCGACAGGTTGTAAAACAGCGGCAAGCGAAGCAGACGCTCGCTCTCTTTAGTGGTGAAACGATCAACACCGGCAAATACGCCGAATTTATCGCCAGCCGGACAATCATGTAGCGGGATATAGTGGAACACCGCCATAATTTCAGCTTCTTTCAAGAAGTTAATCAACGCCGAGCGATCGTCGATATCGCGCAGCTTGATATAAAACATATGGGCATTCTGCACGCAGTTTTCCGGGACAGAAGGCAGATCAATGCGTCCGACACGCGCCAGCGGTTCGAGAGCATCATAGTAGTTCTGCCACAGCGCCAGACGCTGCTGGTTAATACGGTCAGCCGCTTCCAGTTGTGCCCACAGATAGGCAGCCTGCAGATCGGACATCAGATAGCTGGAGCCAATATCACGCCAGGTATACTTATCCACCTGACCACGGAAAAATTGGCTGCGGTTAGTTCCTTTTTCACGGATGATCTCTGCACGTTCGACTAATTTTTTATCATTAATCAGCGTCGCACCACCTTCACCGCCTGCGGTATAGTTTTTGGTCTCATGGAAGCTAAAGCAACCGATGTGACCAATCGTCCCCAGCGCCCGACCTTTGTAAGTCGACATGACGCCCTGGGCCGCATCTTCCACGACAAACAGGTTATGTTTGGTCGCCAGCGCCATGATGGTATCCATTTCACAGGCTACGCCCGCGTAATGCACCGGCACGATAGCGCGGGTCTTGTCGGTGATCGCCGCTTCAATCAGCGTTTCGTCAATGTTCATGGTATCCGGGCGGATATCAACAAAGACAATTTTCGCACCGCGCAGCACGAAAGCATTGGCCGTGGAGACAAACGTATAGCTCGGCATAATGACTTCATCGCCAGGCTGGATATCCAGCAGCAATGCCGCCATCTCAAGCGATGCGGTGCAGGAAGGCGTCAGCAATACTTTCTCGCTGCCAAAATGCTGTTCCAGCCACTGTTGGCAGCGACGGGTAAAACCACCGTCGCCACACAGTTTGCCGCTGTTCATCGCAGACTGCATGTAATCGAGTTCAGTGCCCACCACCGGCGGTGCGTTAAATGGAATCATCGTGTCACCTGTATAACCAATACGCGGTGCTTTCCACATTCGCACCACTGTGTATATAACGTTTAAGCGCGGCGGTATTGCCCATTTGGGTCGCCACGCGTAATGTTGTTTTACCGCGAGCCTGCGCCCAGCAAAGGGCAGCCTGCATCAGTTCTGCTCCCGCCCCACGCCCGGCCAGCAGGCCAATTCGCGCATCGGTCGCATTCAGTTCACGCAGCGAGACATAGCCACGAATATCACCTGCCGGTGTACGAAAAACGAGGCATTGATGATCGAACGTCCCCAGCACCGCGTTTTCAATCCACTGCGCATAAAAACGCGTGCTGGCATCTGCGGCATACCACGGGGTACGAAAACGACTTTGCGCGAACGCCTGTCCTGCCAGTTGGCGTAATGCAGGGATATCCGTAGTTTGTGCGACCTGCGCACCGGGGTCGCCATGCGCACACATCACCGTCAGCACAAAATCCACTTCACCTTCAACCAGTGAGAAGCCCAACTGTTGCAGGGCGTCTAATTCATGGGTATTGGCGGCAGGAATTTTTGCCTGTACCCGCGACCAGGGCTGCAACATATCCGCAGTCAGAACCGGCGCGTGTTGGTCAAAACGCACAATGGCGCTATTCACGCCAAAGAACGTATTTTCCCAGCTAAGCGGCTCAATACTGGCGCGGATTTTCACCGCCAGACCCCTTTGGTATCAACGATATATTGCTGGTGAACCGCATCGCCTTTAATGGCTTTAAATTCATTATGGTCGACCAGCAAGACCAGCACATCGGCGCTAGCCAGGGCATCGTCCAGCGCTGCCAGTTGGCACAGACCGTCCAGTTTTTTCGGCAGTTGATGGATGTTCGGTTCCACTACCAATGTTTCACCTTTGTGCCAATGCGCGATGCTTTGCGCAATTCCCATCGCCGGGCTTTCACGTAAGTCATCAATATTCGGTTTAAATGCCAGACCAAAACAGGCAATTTTCACTTCGCTGGCCCGTTTATTGGTATCCGCCAGACAGTCGGCCACGGCAGCTTTTACCTGATCAACCACCCAATGAGGCTTACCGTCGTTTACCTCACGCGCGGTGCGAATCAATTTCGCCTGCTGCGGGTTCTGCGCCACGATAAACCACGGATCAACCGCGATACAGTGCCCGCCAACCCCCGGACCCGGTTGTAAAATATTCACGCGCGGATGGCGATTTGCCAGTCGAATCAGTTCCCAGACGTTGATCCCCTGATCGGCGCAAATCAGCGACAGCTCATTGGCGAAAGCGATATTGACGTCGCGGAAGCTATTCTCAGTCAGTTTGCACATTTCCGCCGTACGGGCGTTGGTCACGACACATTCGCCCTCCAGGAAAATGTTGTACAGTTCGCTAGCACGCGCGGAACAGACGGAGGTCATTCCCCCAATCACGCGGTCGTTTTTAATCAGTTCAACCATCACCTGGCCCGGCAGCACTCGCTCTGGGCAATAAGCAATGTTAACGTCCGCGTGTTCACCGACTTGCTGCGGGAAAGTCAGGTCAGGCCGCATTTCTGCAAGCCATGTGGCCATCTGTTCAGTGGCCCCGACAGGCGACGTCGATTCAAGGATCACCAACGCGCCTTTTTTCAGCACCGGCGCAAGAGATTTAGCCGCGGCTTCCACATAAACCATATCGGGTTCGTGCTCCCCCTTAAACGGAGTAGGCACAGCAATCAGATAGGCATCCGCATCTACAGGGGTTGTGGTCGCACGCAGAAATCCATTTTCGACCGCCGTTTTCACCACGGCGCCCAAATCTGGCTCAACGATATGAATTTCACCGCGATTAATGGTATCCACCGCGTGTTGATTTACATCTACGCCAATCACATGCTTTTGACGGGAAGCAAAGGCAGCCGCCGTCGGCAGTCCGATATAACCCAGCCCAATGACAGAAATGGTCGTAAAACTCATAGCGATATCCGATTATTTTTTAACGCGTGTAAAATGCGGCCACATGCCTGCCCGTCACCATACGGATTATGGGCACGGCTCATGGTCTGATATTCATTGTCGTCATGCAGCAAACGCGTGACTTCTTCGACAATACGCTGCGGGTCGGTCCCTACCAGACGTACTGTGCCTGCAGTAATCGCTTCCGGACGTTCCGTCGTTTCGCGCATCACCAGTACCGGTTTCCCCAGAGATGGGGCTTCTTCCTGAATCCCGCCAGAGTCGGTAAGGATCAGCCAGGCGTGATTCATCAGCCAGACAAACGGCATATAATCCTGCGGTTCAATCAGGATGATGTTTTCAACGTGCCCCAGAATGCGATTAACCGGTTCGCTGACGTTAGGATTCAGGTGCACCGGATAGACAATCTGTACGTTCTGATTGGCCGCGGCAATTTCCGCCAGCGCATGACAAATGTGTTCAAAACCACGACCGAAGCTTTCCCGACGATGACCGGTCACCAGTATCATCTTTTTATCCGAGCTCAGGAATGGGTAATGCTCTGCCAGTTCAGCTCGTAATGCATCACTCGCTAGTACGCGATCGCGTACCCAGATCAACGCATCAATAACCGTATTACCTGTAACGAAGATACGGCTATCAGAAATGTTTTCCCGTAACAGGTTTTGGCGCGAGTTTTCTGTTGGTGCAAAATGATACATCGCCAAATGCCCGGTCAGCGTACGGTTCGCCTCTTCCGGCCAGGGAGAGTAGAGATCGCCTGTACGTAAGCCTGCCTCCACATGCCCTACCGGGATGCGCTGATAGAACGCGGCCAGGCTAGTAGCAATGGTGGTTGTGGTATCGCCGTGAACTAACACAACGTCAGGTTTAAAATCAGCCAGAATTGGCTTTAATCCTTCCAGTATTCGGCAGGTAATTTCTGTTAGTCCCTGACCTGGCTGCATAATATTGAGATCGTAGTCAGGTACAATGGAAAAGAGGTTCAACACCTGATCGAGCATCTCCCGATGCTGCGCCGTGACGCAAACTTTTGCCTCAAAATCAGGATCTTTTGCCAGCGCATGAACCAGAGGTGCCATTTTTATGGCCTCCGGTCGCGTGCCAAATACAGTCAGTACTTTCACATCGATTCTCTTCGGATTGGCAGTGAGGGCCCAGCCCCTCACTGCAACGATATTGCTAAATCGTGCGGCGACGGGTTAACGCGACACCAGCACCGATCAGAGCCCCAACGATGCCCCACATAATCATCAGGAAGGCACGACGAGGGCTGTCACGTTTTACCGGTTCCTCCGGCGTACGCAAATAACGATAGGTCTGAAAACGCGGATCCAGAGTTGGCCCAACGTTCAGTGTGTTAAGCATGGCTCGGTTTTGGAAGTAGTCCAGATCGAAATCGGGACCAACAGATTGCAGGTTTTCGAGTCGCGCCTGCAGCATAGGACGTCCAAGCAAAAACAGTTCAGAATCGGGTAGCTCTTCAGCCGGAACGTCAGTGGAAGTACGCGAAATATTATGCTGTTCAGCAATTTTGAGAGCCTGCTCAATGTTGTGAACTCGGCGAGAGAAAATCGATTTCGCCACTTCTTCCTGGCGTTTAACCTGCGCCTTCATCTGCACAGTGCGCGCAGCCCAGGCTCCCTTTAACTCGTCGTTCAGATGACGCGCCGCACGCTGGCTGGCAAACGCGACGTACTGACGCAACAGATTGTTGGCATCAGGTGCCGTTTCGGCAATCAGCTTCACGCTGTCATTGGTATTACGAACCGCATCGCCGGGCATAAACTGAATATTATTAATCAGTTCATCCAGCATCGCCGCATCGGCTTTACTGTTCCCCACCATACGTTGCTTGTAGTAATCAGTCTGCTGCCAGAATTCACGGCGAGTATCCCATGAGGCAAGCTGCATGATAAATTCTTTATAGGCCTCATCCATCACTGACGGCTGATCCGCAGATGCGAGACTGGCCTTGATGTCCAGGTTACGTAAGAACTGCTGCTGAGAGTAATAGCCGCCCAACATATTAACCGTTGGCCTGTCTGAAATCGCCGTCGCGCTCCACTCCTGACGAGCAAAAAACGTATAGGCGAGAGCGACTAACGCGAAGGCGAGAGCCATACCGACGATCCACACCTTCCCTGTCCACAAAGTACGAAACAACCCACGGATGTCCAGTTCATTTTCAGCGCTCATGGCATGTTCCCCCGGTAATGGTTGTGTCATCGTACCCTCAATTTATTTGGTTAAGTTTGGTTTACTGTCACGGTTTCTACGCAACTTGCGCTTCCAGCGTTTGATAAATCTCGCTACCTTCCAGGCACGTTTAATACAATAGTCATACAAGACAAATGCCAGTAAAAAGAGCACCAGCATCACCCATTCCGGAACGACCTGGGAATATTCAGCCAGTACACCAATGGCAGCCAGGATCGCAGCAGCCAGCGTAATCAGGACAAAAGCCTGTCGGGAGGTAAACCCAGCACGCATGATTAAATGGTGAATATGTTGACGGTCCGGGGAGAAAGGGCTCATGCCTTTACGTAAACGACGATACATGATCGCCACCATATCCATTAACGGAATGGCAATAATCCACAGTGCGGTGACCGGGCTAATAGGATGCGTTTTACCTTGAGTGGTCTCCAGCAGGATCCAGATGACCGTAAAGCCAATCAGCGTACTCCCCGCATCGCCCATAAAGACTTTATAGCGACGTCCGAGAATACCCAGGTTCAGCATGATGTAAGGCAGAATGGCGGCGATCATGGCAAAACACCAGATAGCCAGGCTTGTCTGGCCGTCAAACCACAAGATAAGCCCCATTGCGGCGAATGATACGCTGGATAGTCCGCCTAACAGACCATCAATCCCATCTACCATGTTAAAGGCATTAATTGCAGCCCAAACGGCGAAAAGGGTAAGGAAATAGCCAAAAGGACCGAGCACCATCTCCCAAGGGCCAAAAATGAACCCAAGGCTCAACAGATAGAGCTTACCTACCGCCATCATAATGATGCCGATGATAGCCTGGATGGTCGCACGGATTTTTACACTGATATCAAAGCGGTCGTCCAGTGCACCGATAAATACCAGTACACCAGCACAAGCCAGGTAGAGAGTTGCATGCGGGATATAATAATCGGCGATGAGGAACGTAAAGCAAATGCCTGCGTAAACCGAAATCCCCCCAACCAACGGAATCAGTCCCTGATGACGTTTGCGGAAGTTGGGTTTATCCACCAATCCTATCTTTTTCGCAACCTTACGGGCAAAGAAAAGAAACAGCGTTGTGAATAAAAAAATACTGATGAGATCAGTACTTGCTGTCAGTAAATTCACTATACATACTCTCAAAGAATATCAATATATGAAGTATAACCATCCAGGCGATTATTCAGAAGAGAAACCCGATTCCATATCAGGTGGTTCTGTATGATTATTAACCACAAAATACGAATTACAACCCTTCGTCGCCAGGCGGTATGTCATACCGGATTATTATTATTGTGTCGTTAAGATTACATCCACAAAAGCAAAACGCCACGTAAAAACGTGGCGTTTTCAGATGATGCCCGAATCAGGAACGCTTCATCATATCGAAGAAGTCGTCATTGGTTTTGGTCATCGCCAGTTTGTTAATGAGGAATTCCATTGCGTCGATTTCACCCATCGGATGGATGATTTTGCGCAGGATCCACATTTTCTGCAGCTCTTCCTGGGTAGTGAGCAGCTCTTCTTTACGGGTACCGGAACGGTTGTAGTCGATAGCCGGGAAGACGCGTTTTTCAGCAATCTTACGAGAGAGATGCAGTTCCATGTTGCCGGTACCTTTAAACTCTTCGTAGATAACTTCATCCATTTTAGAGCCGGTATCAATCAGCGCAGTAGCGATGATGGTCAGGCTACCGCCCTCTTCCACGTTACGTGCAGCACCAAAGAAACGCTTCGGACGATGCAGGGCGTTGGCGTCCACACCACCGGTCAGTACTTTACCGGAAGCCGGAACCACGGTGTTATATGCACGCGCCAGACGGGTGATGGAGTCAAGCAGAATGATAACGTCTTTCTTGTGTTCAACCAGACGTTTCGCCTTCTCGATAACCATTTCCGCAACCTGAACGTGGCGGGAGGCTGGTTCGTCAAAGGTAGAGGCAACCACTTCACCTTTCACCAGACGCTGCATCTCGGTAACTTCTTCCGGACGTTCGTCAATCAGCAGTACCATCAGCACGCAGTCAGGATGATTGTATGCAATGCTCTGCGCGATGTTCTGCAGCAGCATGGTTTTACCCGCTTTCGGCGGAGCAACAATCAGACCACGTTGGCCACGACCGATCGGCGATGCCAGATCCAGTACACGCGCCGTTAAGTCTTCAGTAGAACCGTTACCACGTTCCATACGCAGACGAGAGTTTGCGTGCAGAGGCGTTAAGTTCTCAAAGAGGATTTTGTTACGGGCGTTTTCTGGTTTGTCGTAGTTAACTTCGTTAACTTTCAACAGCGCAAAGTAGCGTTCACCTTCTTTCGGCGGGCGAATCTTACCAGAAATGGTATCACCAGTGCGGAGGTTGAAACGGCGGATTTGGCTGGGAGAAACGTAGATGTCATCAGGACCGGCGAGGTAGGAGCTGTCTGCAGAGCGGAGGAAACCAAATCCATCCTGCAATATCTCCAGCACACCGTCACCAAAGATATCTTCGCCACTCTTTGCGTGCTGCTTCAGGATGGCAAAAATAATGTCCTGCTTGCGCATACGAGCCAGGTTTTCAAGGCCCATATTTTCGCCGAGAGTGATCAGCTCAGAAACCGGCGTATTCTTTAATTCGGTAAGATTCATAATGGTGTGAGTTCTTAAACTTGGGGTAAATCTCGAACTTAATGTTGTGAATGGTATGGCAGGGTCATCCATGCCTGTTTACGGCCATCAACTCATGTCTGTTCGCTGTCTGGTCACAGGAAAGTACGCAGAACTGAAACGACAAGACGGATTGAGTGACAAGCCAGGAATCTGTCCACTCCTCGCGCGAGAAACAACGGGAAGTATTGGATATAACTAGATTCAAACTTAATAAGGTATGTTTAATACGAAGTCAACACTAACTTAGCACGACTCAAGTCGGGCGTCCAGTCATCCGAATCATTTCGAAGTAGGGTCGCCCGATCATGAGACTTCCTTACGCTAAATTAGCGTCGAGGAATTCTTTCAACTGACCTTTGGACAGCGCGCCGACTTTCGTCGCCGCAACTTCGCCGTTTTTAAACAGCAGCAGGGTCGGGATGCCACGGATACCATACTTCGGCGCGGTGCCTGGGTTTTGGTCAATGTTCAGTTTAGCAACCGTCAGTTTGCCCTGATATTCGTCAGCGATTTCATCCAGAATCGGAGCGATCATTTTGCACGGACCGCACCACTCTGCCCAGAAATCAACGAGGATTGCTCCGTCCGCTTTGAGTACATTCGTGTCAAAACTGTCGTCAGTCAGGTGAATAATTTTATCGCTCATAATAACTCCACAGGAATAAGCCTGGTGCATTGGTGTAGCATTAATCAACGACGTGTTGATGTAGCATTAACCAACTAAAGGTTGACTTTATTTCACCGGATACGCTTTCGTAAAGCAATAGTAAGCTGATATTCTACCACACTATGAGCAAAACACATTTAACAGAACAGAAGTTTTCCGACTTCGCCCTGCACCCAAAGGTGATAGAAGCCCTTGAAAATAAAGGCTTTCATAACTGTACGCCCATTCAGGCCCTCGCGCTGCCGCTAACGCTGGCTGGTCGTGATGTTGCCGGGCAGGCGCAAACCGGTACCGGAAAAACGATGGCGTTCCTGACGTCAACGTTTCATTATCTTCTCTCTCATCCCGCGATTGCCGATCGCAAGGTGAACCAACCGCGTGCGTTAATTATGGCGCCAACGCGTGAGTTAGCCGTGCAGATCCACGCCGATGCCGAGCCGCTGGCACAGACCACTGGTCTGAAATTAGGCCTGGCGTATGGCGGCGACGGTTACGATAAACAGCTGAAAGTGCTGGAAAGCGGCGTCGATATTCTTATCGGCACGACCGGTCGTCTCATCGACTATGCAAAACAGAACCACATTAATCTGGGCGCGATTCAGGTCGTGGTGCTGGATGAAGCCGATCGTATGTACGATCTGGGCTTTATTAAAGATATCCGTTGGCTGTTCCGTCGTATGCCGCCAACCACCCAACGTCTGAACATGCTGTTTTCTGCAACCCTCTCTTACCGCGTTCGCGAACTGGCGTTCGAACAGATGAATAACGCTGAGTACGTTGAAGTCGAACCGGAACAGAAAACTGGCCACCGCATTAAAGAAGAGCTCTTCTACCCTTCCAACGAAGAGAAAATGCGTTTGCTGCAAACGCTGATTGAAGAAGAGTGGCCAGATCGCGCCATTGTTTTTGCTAACACCAAGCATCGTTGTGAAGATATCTGGGGCAGCCTTGCTGCGGACGGTCATCGCGTCGGTCTGCTGACCGGTGACGTAGCACAGAAAAAACGTCTGCGTATTCTTGATGAGTTCACCCGTGGCGATCTCGACATTCTCGTTGCGACGGATGTCGCTGCGCGTGGCCTGCATATCCCAGCAGTAACGCACGTATTTAACTATGACCTGCCGGATGACTGTGAAGATTACGTTCACCGAATCGGTCGTACCGGACGTGCTGGCGCAAGCGGTCACTCTATCAGCCTGGCTTGTGAAGAGTACGCGCTGAATTTACCCGCAATCGAGACCTATATCGGCCATTCGATTCCGGTCAGCAAATATAACCCGGATGCGCTGATGACCGATCTGCCGAAGCCGTTGCGCTTAACGCGCCCGCGTACAGGCAATGGCCCACGCCGTACCGGTGGTGCTCCGCGTAATCGTCGTCGTTCAGGTTAAGAAAAGTTATGCCATACACAAAATCATTCAGCCTGTATCAAGGCGGCAAGAAAACGAATCCCGATGAGCTTATTATAGTAAATGATTCGGGTGAGAGAACGCAGCCAACACAGATACAGGTTGAAGGATGAAGTGTATGAATTCTACTTCGCTGTATGCGGCAATCGATCTCGGCTCGAATAGTTTTCATATGCTGGTTGTACGCGAGGTGGCAGGAAGCATCCAGACGCTCACGCGTATCAAACGCAAAGTGCGTCTGGCCGCTGGACTCAACGGTGACAACGAGCTCTCTGTTGAAGCGATGGAGCGCGGCTGGCAATGTTTGCGCCTGTTTGCTGAACGTCTGCAGGATATTCCGCATCCACAAATCCGGGTGGTCGCCACGGCAACATTACGCATCGCCGTAAATGCCGATGTGTTTATTGCCAAAGCGCAAGAGATCCTTGGCTGCCCTGTCCAGGTGATTAGCGGTGAAGAAGAAGCGCGACTGATTTATCAAGGTGTGGCCCACACAACCGGCGGTGCCGATCAGCGTCTGGTTGTGGATATTGGTGGCGCCAGCACTGAATTAGTCACTGGTTCCGGCGCACAAACCACCTCTCTGTTCAGCCTGTCGATGGGCTGCGTCACTTGGCTCGAACGCTATTTTACCGATCGTAATCTGGCACAGGAAAACTTTGACGAGGCAGAGAAGGCCGCACGTGAAGTTCTGCGCCCGGTCGCCGACAAACTGCGTTTTCATGGCTGGAAAGTTTGCGTTGGTGCCTCTGGTACCGTCCAGGCGTTGCAGGAAATCATGATGGCGCAGGGCATGGATGAGCGCATTACGCTGGCCAAACTTCAGCAGCTTAAGCAGCGCGCAATTCACTGCGGTCGTCTGGAAGAGCTGGAAATCGAAGGGTTAACGCTGGAACGTGCGCTGGTTTTCCCCAGCGGGCTGGCCATTCTGATTGCTATTTTCACTGAACTGAACATTCAATGCATGACCCTGGCCGGCGGCGCATTACGTGAAGGTCTGGTCTACGGCATGCTGCATCTGGCGGTGGATCAGGATATACGTAGCCGCACATTACGCAATATCCAGCGTCGCTTTATGGTCGATACAGAGCAAGCACATCGCGTTGCCAATTTAGCGACTAAATTTCTCGATCAGGTAGAAAAAAAGTGGCATCTTGAACCGATTAGCCGCGAACTACTGATTAGTGCCTGTCAGCTGCATGAAATTGGCCTGAGCGTTGATTTTAAACAGGCACCACAGCATGCCGCTTATCTGGTGCGCAATCTCGATCTCCCGGGTTTTACCCCTGCGCAAAAGAAACTGCTAGCAACGCTGTTACTCAACCAGACCAACCCCGTCGATCTCTCTTCGCTCCACCAGCAAAACGCAGTGCCACCGCGCATCGCGGAGCATCTTTGCCGTTTGCTACGTTTGGCGATCATCTTCGCCAGCCGTCGCCGTGACGATCTTGTGCCGGAAATTCAAATGGATGCAAGAAACGAGCACCTGACGGTCACGCTACCAGAAGGCTGGCTGGAACATCATCCGCTGGGTAAAGAGTTAATCGATCAGGAAAGTCAGTGGCAAAGCTATGTCCACTGGCCGCTGGACGTTCATTAGATGTTGGTTGCCGGATAGCGCTTACACGTATCCGGCCTACAAAATACCTACTTTGCTTTGGCTTTCGCCATCATTGCCCGAATATTAGCGATGCTTGCCTGCCCTTTTTGCATCCGCTCCTCAGCGCTCACCACTTTACGCTCTTGTTCCCAGATAACGTCATCCTGTGGCAGCTCCAGCAGGAAACGACTCGGTTCCGGACGCACCAGCTCACCGTACTGACGACGCTCTTTACACAGCGTGAAGATGAGTTCTTTCTGTGCACGCGTAATCCCTACGTAAGCCAGACGACGTTCTTCATCGATATTGTCTTCATCGATACTGCTCTGGTGCGGCAAAAATCCTTCTTCCATTCCCACCATAAACACGTAAGGGAACTCCAGCCCTTTTGAGGCATGCAGCGTCATCAACTGCACCTGATCCAGCTCTTCTTCGCTCTCTCCACGCTCCATCATGTCGCGCAGGGTAAAGCGGGTAACTACCTGGGTCAGGGTCATCGGCTCTTCCAGCTCATTGCCTTCCAGCATCTCCGTCATCCAGCTGAACAGCGTATTGACGTTTTTCATACGCATTTCAGCCGCTTTCGGGCTCGGCGAGGTTTCATACAGCCAGGATTCGTAATCAATACCGTGGATAAGATCGCGCACGGCGGCAACCGGTTCGCGCTCCGCCAGGCGCTGAATTTCACCCAGCCAGTGCGTAAAGCGGGTCAGAGAGTCATACCCGCGCCCGGTCAGTGTCTGGCTAAGCCCCATATCAAAGCTGGCGGTAAACAGGCTTTTATTACGCGTCATCGCCCATTCACCCAACTTTTGCAGCGTGGCTGGACCGATTTCACGCTTTGGCGTGTTTACGATGCGCAAAAATGCGCTGTCGTCATCCGGGTTGCTCAGCACGCGCAGGTAGGCCAGCAGATCTTTAATCTCCGGACGCGAGAAGAACGATGTTCCGCCGGAAATTTTGTACGGGATACGGTTCTGCATCAGAAACTTTTCGAACACGCGCGACTGATGATTACCGCGATAAAGGATGGCGTAGTCTTTATATTGCGTCTTGTTCACAAAGTGATGGGCAATTAATTCCCCGGTCACACGTTCGGCTTCATGCTCTTCATTATTTGCGCTCAGCACCTTCAGCTCAGCACCGTAACCCAACTCGGAAAAGAGCCGCTTTTCAAAGACGTGTGGATTGTTCGCAATGAGGATGTTCGCCGCCTTAAGGATGCGACCTGATGAACGGTAGTTTTGCTCCAGCTTCACCACCTGCAAAGCCGGAAAATCTTTGCTCAACAGAACCAGGTTCTGCGGACGGGCGCCGCGCCAGGAGTAGATCGACTGATCGTCATCGCCCACGACGGTAAAGCGCGCACGTTTCCCCACCAGCAACTTCACCAGCTCGTACTGGCTGGTGTTGGTATCCTGATATTCATCCACCAGCAGGTAGCGGATTCTGTTTTGCCAGCGCTCACGTACTTCTTCATTGCGCTGTAGCAGCAGCGTGGGAAGCAGGATCAGATCGTCAAAATCGAGGACGTTACACGCCTTCATATGCGCGTCATACAGACCATAGCAGTGGGCAAAAATACGATCGCGCTCGCCCTTTGCGCTGGCTGCCGCCTGCGCTGGCGTCATCAGATCGTTTTTCCAGTTGGAGATCGTCGAGATCAGCTGCTGGAGAATAAGCTTATCGTCTTCAATTAGCCCTTCGGTCAGTTCCTTAAGCAGGGCCACCTGGTCGGTATCGTCAAACAGCGAGAAGTTCGACTTCATCCCCAGCGCCGCATATTCGCGCTTAATGACATCCAGTCCCAGTGTGTGGAAAGTGGAGATCATCAACCCACGCGCCTCTTTACGACCCAGCGTTTGCGCCACGCGCTCTTTCATCTCGCGCGCAGCCTTATTGGTAAAGGTCACTGCCGCAATATGTCGTGCCTGATAGCCACATTCACGGATCAGATGGGCTATTTTGTTGGTGATAACACGCGTCTTGCCGGAACCCGCTCCCGCCAGCACCAGGCAAGGTCCGGTGACGAATTCGACGGCTTGTTGTTGTCCGGGGTTCAAACGCATAAGGGATTGCTCAATCTGTAAACACGGGGGAGGTGGATTGTAGCAGAAAGAGGGAGAAAAAGAGTAACTGGCTACCCCTGTGAGTAGCCAGAAAATCGGGTCAATCAGGAAGCTGTCGCGGCTAGTGGTGTATAGCCGTTGCGCTGCGCGCTCTTGATCCAGCTGTAGGATCCCATCACCGCGATTGCCGTCAGCAGGACATATTCGAGCGACATGGCGTAAACGCCCTGCACCGCGTAAATAACCACGCTAATCACGTCGATGAGCACCCACAGCAGCCAGTTTTCGACATATTTACGCGTCATCAGAATCATGGCCGCAATCGACAACACCAGCATGGTGGAATCCCAGAACGGGAAGGCATCGGGCTGAAGGTCAGGCATCGCGACCGGTATACCTATCATTTGTAGCAGTGCAATCATAATGCGGGTAAGCGCTGCAAACACCGGATCGATAAACAGCGTCATCAAAACTATCGCCACCGCACAAACGCCGCCCAGCACCAGGGTTTGCTGACGGGAAAGCCAACGTACCTTGAGCGCTGCTTCCTGCGCCTCATTTTGCCGGCTCCACGCATACCAACCGTAAATGTTAGCGGCGAAGAAAAACACCTGCAGCAACAGACTGGCATAAAGCTGAATCTGGAAAAAGATTGCCGCAAACAGCGTGACGTTAATCAGGCCAAACAGGTAATTGATGATTTTTTCCCGGCTGGCACACCAGATACATAACAGACCAAATACGGTACCAATGGCTTCAATCCAAGATAGTGCATAGCCGCCTTCGCCGAGAGGAATGTTGACCATTACATTGTTAATGCTAAAAAAGTCCATCACTGACCTCCTTGCTGACTATCGGAATGAATGGCGCGTAGCGCCAGGGTAATTTGCCGTTCTTCGCCCTGTTGGCACAACGTTTCCTGCTGGACATAATCATTGATACTGCTATCCAGACAACCGTTGTGGGCAACCACCACATTGAGTAATGACGCCGTACGTAACCCGCGCAGCGCACCGATGGCCATCAAAGCGGCACTTTCCATATCCGCACCCAGAACGCCGAGTGCCGACCACTGCGCATCCAGTTCCGCTTCCCGGTCGGTATAAAAACTATCGTGGCTGCGCACCAGGCCGCATGTGGCGGGAATATTCATCTGCCGCGCTTGCGCCATCAGTTCCCAGGTTAACTGCGGGTCGGCGCAGGCCGGATAGCCCGCAGGCGCATAGGTACGGCTGGTCCCGTCATCCGTTACCGCGGCATGGGCGATAATCACGTCACCAAGCGCAAGATTATCCTGCAATGCCCCGCAGCTACCGATACGAATCAGGGTCTTTACACCGATTTGACGCAGTTCTTCAATGGCAATAGCCGTAGACGGTCCACCGATTCCGGTAGAGAGCACTAAAATCTCGATCCCCTGATACCAACCTCGCGCGGCGCGAAACTCACGGTTTTGACCAAGCGATTCTGGGTTATCAAGAAAATTGGCGATGCGATCGACTCGCAACGGGTCTCCCGGCAGCAGCGCATAGCGTGCGCCTGTCATCTCCTTGCTTAACTGGATATGGGGTTGCAGCGACATTCTCCCGCCTCCTTCACTCTTACGGTTATCCGATATCAGCCTCCTGCTTTAACTTTTCAGGGACTAACAACACAATGCTTTCACCATCGGTATCAATAATCTGTAACGCTTTCAGGTCATGTAAAATACGGTTAATACTGCGTGTCGTCGCCGCCAGTTCCTGACTGAGGTTTAGCTTATCCAGCAAAATTTCATTCGTGCCATCTTGTTGATAACGCAGCCATAACGCCTGGCACACTCGCTGATACAGCGAGTAAAGATTGTCGCTGCTGGCCTTTTTCGACAGCTGGTAATATTGCTGACTAAAGAAGCGCAGCATCCGCTGGTTAAAATGGTTATCTAACGCCAGCCAGCGGCTGAAGTATTCCTGCGATAAGCTCAGAAGCTGCACATGTCCTACCGCCACTACCGAACAGATGTAATGGCGCGACTCAAAAATCTCGAGTTCGCCCAGCATATCGCCTTTCCGGTAGCGGGCTTGACGATAACGACGTCCATCTTCAGCCTCATAGAAAACATCGACTTCACCGGCAATAATCAGCGAAAAACGCTGACATATTTCCCCCTGCCGACAGATAAAGGCACCGCGTTGGATCTCTTCAAAACGCCAGCGCTGCATGATGTCCAGAGGGCAATATTTCAATAATTCATAGAGCTGTGGATCGCGAACAATATCACCCAGCCCGGTAAGCCATCCGACTGAAAATTCATTTTTTTTCATTGTATCCATGATATCTCGCTCCATGGCTGTAGGGACAGGACGGAGGTCCCCGGCAAAAGGGAATGCGGCAGAGAAAATGTCGCTCATCTCCCGTTTCCATACATCAGGCGAGACATCTGTCCCGCGATGGCGAAGAGTATATGTCCACGACTAAGACGGGTGATAAAGTAATGGGACATCTTTGAGACATGAGAACAAAATAATGGCTAAGAGCGCGGCAGCCCTACATATCCTGGTAAAAGAAGAGAAATTAGCTCTGGAGATCCTGAGCAAGCTGGATCGCGGTATTAGCTTCGATCATTTGGCAAAACGCTATTCTCGCTGCCCCTCTGGGCGCAACGGAGGCGATCTGGGCGAGTTCAAACAGGGGATGATGGTGGGGCCATTTGATGCCGCTGTGTTTAGCTGCCCACTGCTTAAACCTTACGGGCCTGTAAAAACCAAATTTGGCTACCACATCATCAAAGTGCTGTATCGACGGTAAGCCATGCTAAAATCGCGAGCCTTACAGACCCCTTTTTGAAGGCACGATCATGGCAAAAACAGCAGCAGCAGTGCATATCCTTGTTAAAGAAGAGAAACTGGCACTGGATCTTCTGGAACAGATTAAAAACGGCGCCGACTTCGGCAAACTGGCGAAGAAACACTCCATCTGCCCATCAGGCAAACGCGGCGGTGATTTAGGCGAATTCCGTCAGGGCCAGATGGTTCCGGCGTTCGACAAAGTGGTCTTTTCCTGCCCTGTGCTGGAGCCAACCGGTCCGCTGCACACTCAGTTCGGTTACCACATCATTAAAGTGCTGTACCGTAACTAATAGAAAGCCCGGTGTTTAAACACCGGGCTTTTTTTGCCGGATAGCGCTTCGCTTATCCGGCCTACGAAGCGCTGTTGATATGCCATTCCTCTATGAGGAATTATCCTGCGACCGCAATGCGCTTCATATCGGTCATGTAGCCACGCAGTTTCTGGCCCACTTTCTCGATAGCATGGCCGCGAATCGCATCGTTCACGTCACGCAGTTGCGCGTTGTCTACCGCGCCTTCAGCAATCGCTTTGCCCAGGTCGCCGGTCTGCAGGGTGGTCATGAACTCTTTCAGCAGCGGTACGCAAGCGTAAGAGAACAGGTAGTTGCCGTATTCTGCGGTATCAGAGATAACCACGTTCATTTCGTACAGACGCTTACGGGCAATAGTGTTGGCGATCAGCGGCAGTTCGTGCAGTGATTCGTAGTAAGCAGATTCTTCGATGATGCCGGAATCCACCATGGTTTCGAACGCCAGCTCAACGCCCGCTTTCACCATCGCAATCATCAGAACGCCTTTATCAAAGTATTCCTGCTCGCCGATTTTACCGTCGAACTGGGCAGCGGTTTCGAACGCGGTTTTGCCGGTCTCTTCACGCCAGGTCAGCAGTTTCTTATCGTCGTTGGCCCAGTCAGCCATCATGCCGGAAGAGAATTCACCGGAGATGATGTCGTCCATGTGTTTCTGGAACAGCGGCGCCATGATCTCTTTCAGCTGTTCGGACAGCGCGTAAGCACGCAGTTTCGCCGGGTTAGACAGACGGTCCATCATCAGAGTGATGCCGCCCTGCTTCAGCGCTTCGGTGATGGTTTCCCAGCCGAACTGAATCAGTTTTTCAGCATATGCCGGGTCAGTACCCTCTTCCACCAGCTTATCGAAGCACAGCAGAGAACCGGCCTGCAGCATACCGCACAGGATAGTCTGCTCACCCATCAGGTCAGATTTCACTTCCGCAACGAAGGAGGACTCCAGCACACCCGCACGGTGACCGCCAGTAGCCGCAGCCCAAGCTTTAGCGATCGCCATGCCTTCGCCTTTCGGATCGTTTTCCGGGTGAACGGCGATCAGGGTCGGTACGCCGAAACCACGTTTGTACTCTTCACGCACTTCTGTACCCGGACATTTCGGTGCCACCATCACAACAGTGATGTCTTTACGGATCTGCTCGCCAACTTCCACGATGTTGAAGCCGTGGGAGTAACCCAGCGCTGCACCGTCTTTCATCAGCGGCTGTACAGAACGCACAACGTCGGAGTGCTGCTTGTCCGGAGTCAGGTTAACCACCAGATCAGCCTGCGGGATCAGCTCTTCGTAGGTACCCACTTTGAAGCCGTTTTCGGTCGCTTTACGCCAGGAAGCACGCTTCTCAGCAATGGCTTCTTTACGCAGTGCGTAGGAGATATCCAGACCGGAGTCACGCATGTTCAGGCCCTGGTTCAGACCCTGGGCGCCACAGCCGACGATGACCACTTTTTTACCCTGAAGGTAGCTCGCACCATCGGCGAATTCGTCGCGACCCATAAAGCGACATTTACCCAGCTGTGCCAACTGCTGGCGCAGGTTCAGTGTATTAAAGTAGTTAGCCATGATGGTGTACTCCGTGATGTTGTGTTGTGGTGCTTATTATTCGGTTCGCAGATTTGTATTTGCGAGATTGAATCCACATTACAACAGGAAATTTATTGCGGAAATTGATATATTCACAACGTCACATTGCAATTTATGCAACGTAGAAAATCGGAGGCTCGTCTGTGGATTTACGCGATCTGAAAATGTTCCTGCATTTGGCTGAAAGTCGTCACTTTGGCCGCAGCGCGCGGGCAATGCACGTCAGCCCATCCACGCTTTCCCGGCAGATTCAGCGCCTCGAAGAAGACCTCGGCCAGCCGCTGTTTGTGCGCGATAACCGTACGGTTACGCTGACCGAAGCAGGTGAAGAGCTGCGCGTGTTTGCCCAACAGACGCTGTTGCAGTACCAGCAGTTACGCCACACCTTAGATCAACAAGGGCCGTCGCTGTCGGGCGAACTGCATATCTTCTGTTCGGTAACTGCCGCCTACAGCCATCTGCCGCCAATCCTTGACCGTTTCCGCGCCGAGCATCCGTCAGTGGAAATTAAGCTCACCACCGGCGACGCCGCCGATGCGATGGATAAAGTGGTCACTGGTGAAGCCGATCTGGCAATTGCCGGTAAGCCCGAAACGCTGCCTGGCGCGGTGGCGTTCTCGATGCTGGAGAATCTGACGGTTGTGTTGATCGCTCCGGCGCTGCCCTGCCCGGTGCGTAATCAGGTATCGGTCGATAAGCCGGACTGGTCGACGGTGCCGTTTATCATGGCCGATCAGGGTCCGGTACGCCGCCGTATCGAGCTGTGGTTCCGCCGTCACAAAATCAGCAACCCATCAATTTACGCCACGGTGGGTGGTCACGAAGCGATGGTCTCAATGGTGGCGCTGGGCTGCGGCGTAGCTCTGCTGCCGGAAGTGGTGCTAGAAAACAGCCCGGAGCCGGTGCGTAATCGCGTGATGATTTTAGAGCGCAGTGACGAAAAAACACCGTTCGAGCTTGGCGTCTGCGCTCCGAAAAAGCGACTGCATGAACCGCTGATCGACGCGTTTTGGAAGATTGTTCTGGAACGTAAATCCGCAGAGTAGCGCCAGCGTCAGGTCTAAAATCAGTGGTAGATTCAGTATTGGCGCTCCTTTTCTGTATAATGTCGTGATCCATTGTAGTGGGGGGCTTGTTAACCATCGCGTTAAGCAGGCCAGAACAGACGGTGTCATTGCGCACTTGACAGCGAAAATACAAACTTAATTAGCCATCATTATGATAATCAAACCAAAAATTCGTGGATTCATCTGTACAACGACCCATCCGACTGGCTGCAAAGTCAACGTGGAAAAGCAGATCGAGTATGTTAAGCAGAACGGGAAAATCGAGAACGGCCCGTCTCGCGTGCTGGTGATCGGTGCTTCCACCGGTTACGGTCTGGCTTCCAGAATTTCCGCCGCCTTTGGCAGCGGTGCCGCCACTATCGGCGTATTTTTCGAAAAACCGGGCACGGATACCAAACCAGGTTCCGCAGGCTGGTATAACTCTGCAGCTTTCGACGAAGCGGCCAAGCGTGAAGGTCTGTACTCCAAAAGCATCAACGGCGATGCGTTCTCTGACGAATGCCGTGATGAAGTGATCAAACTGATCAAAGAAGACCTGGGTCAGATTGACCTGGTGGTTTACTCACTGGCTTCCCCAGTGCGTAAAATGCCGAAAACCGGTGAAATCGTCCGTTCAGCGCTGAAGCCAATCGGTGAGGTTTACACCTCTAAAGCGATCGATACCAACAAAGATCAGATCATCACCGCCAGCATTGAGCCGGCAACCGAAGAAGAAGTTCAGAACACCGTCACCGTCATGGGCGGCGAAGACTGGGAACTGTGGATGGGCGCGCTGAGCGAAGCGGGCGTGCTGGCTGATGGCGTGAAAACCGTAGCCTACTCCTACATCGGTACCGACCTGACCTGGCCAATCTACTGGCACGGCGCGCTGGGCAAAGCGAAAGAAGACCTCGATCGCGCGGCGGGAGAACTGCGTAACCAGCTGGCACCGCTGAACGGTTCCGCTAACGTTGCCGTACTGAAGTCCGTCATCACCCAGGCATCTTCTGCGATTCCGGTAATGCCACTGTACATCTCCATGGTCTTCAAGCTGATGAAAGCGCAGGGGATTCACGAAGGTTGTATTGAGCAGATCAACCGTCTGATGACCACCAGCCTGTACGGCGATAAAGTGGCGCTTGATGACAACCAGCGTATCCGTATGGATGACTGGGAACTGCGTGACGACATTCAGCAGGCATGTCGCGATCTGTGGCCGCTGATCACTACCGAAAACCTGGCGCAAGAAACTGACTATGCAGGATACAAGCAGGAATTCCTGAATCTGTTCGGTTTTGCCCTCGACGGTGTGGATTACGATGCTGACGTGAATACCGAAGTCGAATTCGACGTTATCACGCTGTAATCTGCTGATACAGTAGCAAAAAGGGTTCATGTTTTTACATGAACCCTTTTTTAATGGCTGTCGTTAACCCGCCAGGAAGAACCTGAACGCCGGGTTATGTGTTTCATCATGACAGTCATAACCCAGTTCATTCAGCCGCGTTTCGAAATCAGGCTCGTGTTCACCCAACTCAAACGCCGCCAGCACACGACCATAGTCAGTGCCGTGACTGCGATAGTGGAACAATGAAATATTCCAGTGCGTCCCCAGGGTATGCAGGAATTTGAGCAACGCCCCCGGCGACTCCGGAAATTCGAAGCTATAAAGACGTTCCTGTAAGGGTTTCGACGGACGTCCACCGACCATATAGCGCACGTGTAGCTTCGCCATCTCGTCATCAGACAGATCCACCACGCTATAGCCGCCCTCATTGAGCAGTTGCAGGATTTCCTTACGCTCTTCCAGCCCACGGCTCAGACGTACGCCGACAAAAATGCAGGCGTCTTTCGCATCAGCAAAGCGGTAGTTAAACTCGGTCACCGAGCGCCCGCCCAGCAGTTGGCAAAACTTCAGGAAGCTGCCCTTTTCTTCCGGGATGGTCACGGCCAGCAAGGCTTCGCGCTGTTCCCCCAGCTCGCAACGTTCAGAAACGTAGCGCAGGCCGTGGAAGTTAACGTTAGCGCCGGAAAGAACATGAGCCAGACGCTCACCGCGAATATTATGCTGGGCGATGTATTTTTTCATCCCCGCCAGCGCCAGCGCCCCGGAAGGCTCCGCCACCGCGCGTACATCTTCGAACAGGTCTTTCATTGCCGCGCAAATAGCATCGCTATCCACGGTAATAATATCGTCGAGGTATTCCTGGCACAGACGGAAGGTTTCATCGCCAATACGTTTCACCGCCACGCCTTCGGCAAAGAGACCCACTCGCGGCAGATCCACCGGATGACCAGCATCCAGCGCCGCTTTCAGACAGGCCGAATCTTCCGCTTCCACGGCAATCACTTTGATTTGCGGCATCAGCTGTTTAATTAGCACCGCAACACCTGCCGCTAATCCGCCACCACCAACTGGCACAAATACGCGATCGAGATGCGCGTCCTGCTGGAGCAGCTCCAGCGCCAGCGTGCCCTGCCCGGCAATCACCATCGGATGATCGAACGGCGGCACCCAGGTAAACCCCTGCTGCTGCGACAATTCAATCGCTTTGGCTTTGGCTTCATCAAAGTTCGCGCCGTGCAGCAGCACTTCTCCGCCGAAGCCGCGAACGGCGTCGACTTTGATATCGGCGGTAGCCGTTGGCATGACAATCAGCGCCTTCACGCCTAATCGCGCAGAAGAGAACGCGACGCCCTGAGCATGATTACCAGCCGATGCGGTAATGACGCCATGCGCTTTTTGCTCTTCGGTCAAGCCCGCCATCATGGCATAGGCACCGCGTAGCTTGAAGCTGTGAACAGGTTGACGGTCTTCGCGCTTCACCAGAATGACATTGTCGAGGCGCGAAGAGAGTTTTTCCATTTTCTGTAGCGGCGTTACCTGTGCCGCTTCGTATACCGGCGCACGCAGTACCGCTCTGAGATACTCGGCGCCCTCAGGAGCGCCGGATAGAGGTTGTGAATCCGCCATGGTCATTATCCCCCGAGCTTCGACTTATCGCGCACCGCACCTTTGTCGGCACTGGTTGCCAGGCTGGCGTAGGCGCGCAGTGCAAAGGAGACCTGACGCTGACGATCTTTTGGCGTCCAGGCTTTGTCACCGCGAGCTTCCTGCGCTTCACGGCGCGCAGCGATTTCCGCATCACTCAGTTGAAGTTGAATACCACGATTCGGGATATCGATGGCAATCATGTCACCATCTTCGATAATCGCGATATTACCGCCGCTGGCCGCTTCCGGAGAAACGTGACCAATGGAAAGCCCCGAAGTACCGCCGGAGAAACGACCATCGGTAATCAGCGCGCAAGCCTTACCGAGGCCCATCGATTTCAGGAAGGTGGTTGGGTAGAGCATTTCCTGCATGCCTGGCCCGCCTTTCGGCCCTTCGTAGCGAATGACAACCACGTCGCCAGCCACCACTTTACCGCCGAGGATGGCTTCAACCGCATCGTCCTGGCTTTCATACACTTTTGCCGGGCCGGTGAATTTCAGGATGCTGTCATCCACGCCTGCGGTTTTTACAATACAGCCGTTTTCCGCGAAGTTACCGTACAGAACTGCCAGACCGCCGTCTTTGCTGTAAGCGTGCTCCAGCGAGCGAATACAGCCTTCAGCGCGGTCGTCATCCAGCGTATCCCAACGGCAATCCTGTGAGAATGCCTGGGTTGTACGAATGCCGGCCGGGCCAGCACGGAACATTTTTTTCACCGCGTCGTCTTTGGTCAACATCACGTCATACCGATCGAGCGTTTGCGGCAGAGTCAGCCCCAGCACGTTTTTCACGTCGCGGTTCAGCAGTCCAGCACGATCCAGTTCGCCTAAAATACCCAGTACGCCGCCTGCGCGGTGCACGTCTTCCATATGGTATTTCTGTGTACTCGGCGCCACTTTACACAGCTGCGGGACTTTGCGGGACAGCTTGTCGATATCACTCATGGTGAAGTCGATTTCCGCTTCCTGCGCGGCTGCCAGCAGGTGCAGAACGGTGTTGGTGGAGCCACCCATGGCGATATCCAGCGTCATGGCGTTCTCAAATGCCGCTTTGCTGGCAATGTTGCGCGGCAGCGCGGAAGCATCGTCCTGCTCGTAATAGCGTTTGGTCAGCTCGACGATGCGCTTACCTGCGTTGAGGAACAGTTCTTTACGGTCGGCGTGAGTCGCCAGCAGTGAACCGTTACCCGGCTGCGACAGGCCCAGCGCTTCAGTCAGGCAGTTCATCGAGTTAGCGGTGAACATACCGGAACAGGAGCCGCAGGTCGGACAGGCGGAACGTTCAACCTGCTCGCTTTGTGAGTCGGAAACTTTCGGGTCAGCACCCTGAATCATCGCATCAACCAGGTCGAGCTTGATGATTTGGTCAGAGAGCTTGGTTTTCCCGGCTTCCATCGGACCGCCGGAAACAAAGATCACCGGAATATTCAGGCGCAAAGAGGCCATTAACATCCCGGGGGTGATTTTGTCGCAGTTGGAGATGCAGACCATCGCATCGGCGCAGTGGGCGTTAACCATGTACTCAACGGAGTCAGCGATCAGCTCACGCGACGGCAGTGAATACAGCATGCCGCCATGACCCATGGCGATACCATCATCCACAGCAATGGTGTTGAACTCTTTCGCCACGCCGCCTGAGGCTTCGATTTGTTCGGCAACCAGCTTACCGAGATCGCGCAGGTGGACGTGACCCGGCACAAACTGGGTAAAGGAGTTCACCACAGCGATAATCGGTTTACCGAAGTCATCATCGGTCATCCCGGTGGCGCGCCACAATGCGCGGGCACCCGCCATATTGCGGCCGTGGGTGGTGGTAGCAGAACGATACTTAGGCATGCTTGATTAACTCCCGTCTGTCTTTCCCCTGCATACTTCACGCCGCAGGTGCGTTGGCCGCCTCGCTCACCTCAGTCACTTACTACAGTAAGCTCCTGGGACTTGCTGCGTTGCCGTCTTCCTACAACGTGAATTATTTTGGGGAAATATTAATTTTGTTATTGGTTTACTGAATCCAACCAGCCGTATTTATCTTCCGTTTCACCGGTGAAGAGCCCAAAGAAGGCCTGCTGGATGCGTTTGGTGACCGGACCGCAGCGGCCTTCGCCCACCTGGATACCATCGACACTGCGTACAGGGGTGATTTCAGCCGCGGTACCGGACATGAACACTTCGTCAGCCAGGTACAGTGATTCACGGGACAACACCTGCTCACGCACTTCGATATCGAGATCTTTCGCCAGCTTAATGATCGCGTCACGGGTAATACCCGGCAGTGCAGAAGAGGTAAACGGCGGGGTAAACAGAATGCCGTCTTTTACTTCAAACAGGTTTTCGCCCGCACCTTCGGAGATGTAGCCATTCACGTCCAGCGCAATGCCTTCCTGATAGCCATGACGACGCGCTTCGCTACCCACCAGCAGCGAAGACAGATAGTTACCGCCCGCTTTAGCAGCAGTAGGGATGGTGTTCGGCGCAACGCGGTTCCAGGAAGAAACCATCGCGTCGATCCCCTGCTCCAGCGCTTCTGCACCAAGGTAAGCACCCCACGGGAACGCGGCGATGATCACGTCAGTGGTGTATCCCGCTGGCGGGTTAACGCCCATCCCCACGTCGCCAACAAACACCAGCGGACGGATATAGGCGCTGGTCAGATTGTTTTTACGAATCACCTCGCGGCAAGCTTCCATCAGCTCATCAACGCTCTGAGAAACCGGAAAACGATAGATCTTGGCTGAATCACGCAGACGCTGCATATGTTCGCGATGACGGAACACCACCGGCCCTTTGTGAGAATCGTAGCAACGGATGCCTTCGAATACTGAAGTACCGTAGTGCAGCGCGTGGGACATCACGTGAACCTTCGCGTCTTCCCAACGAATCATCTCGCCATTAGACCAAATGTAATCAGCTTTTTTCGTCGTCATTTTTCTTCCTTTTGCGCTCAGGCGCGGATTTGTTGTGATGTGGTTGTGCTCTGGCAGATAGCAACATGTGCAACGTCTACCAGTTTACTTAACTGACTAAACAGTAAGTCGACCGACCGGGGGCTGGCAACGGTCAATTCGATATTTATATTTTGCGCATCGCTGGCGGCTTCCATATTCATGGAGCACACCTGAAAACCACGATGGCGTACCACGCGTAAAACACGTTCTAACGTTTCCGGATTGAAACGAGCCTCAACGGCGACCTGATGTTGCATCATGATAATTTCTCCAGCATTTCTGAGTTACTGGCACCTGGCGGTACCAGAGGCCAGACATTCTCAAGTTCGTCGATTGAGACATGAAGCAGGTATGGCCCCTCGCTGTTCAGCATGGTGTCGAGTGCCGCTTCAACCTGGTCTTTACGGGTGATGTGTTGACCTGGTATGCCGAAGGCGCTGGCCAACATGAGGAAATCGGGGTTATCGGTAAGGGTGGTTTCGCTATAACGTTCCTGGAAAAACAGCTGCTGCCATTGTCGCACCATGCCTAACCGCTGGTTGTCGAGTAAGACTATTTTCAGCGGCAACTGCTTGCGTTTTACGGTGCCCAGTTCCTGTACATTCATCATGAAGGAACCGTCACCGGAGATACAGATTACCGTATCGTTCGGGCGAGCAACCTGCGCGCCAACCGCTGCTGGCAGGCCAAAGCCCATCGTACCCAAGCCGCTCGAGGTGATGAAATTTTCCGGGCGGGTGTAGGTCATATGTTGCGCCGACCACATCTGATGCTGACCAACATCCGTTGTCACTACGCTGTCCGTGGGTTTGCGATCGGACAACTGCTTCAACAACAGTGGCGCGTAGATAGCCTCACCGGGATGATCATAGCGCCAGGTATGCTCTGTGCGCAGTTCAGCGCTATGCTGACGCCATGCGTCAATCTTCAGAGATTGCTGCAATGCCGGCAGCAGAGAATTTAAATCACCCTGCAGGGCGACGTGCGCCTGCCGCAGCTTGTTCATTTCCGCAGGGTCGATATCCATGTGGATCACGCTGGCGTTCGGTGCGAAGGTATTCAGCTTGCCGGTCACCCGGTCATCAAAACGCGCACCCACTGCAATCAGTAAATCACATTCTTGCACCGCGAAATTTGCCGCTTTAGTGCCATGCATTCCCAACATACCCAAATAGTATGGGTAGTCAGCTTCTACTGCGCCCAGACCTTTCAGCGTGCAGGCGACCGGCATTTGGGTTACCGCGATAAATTCACGCAGGGCCGGGACCGCCTGCGCCATACCAACGCCGCCACCGACGTACAGGATCGGTTTTTGCGCCTGCGCCAGCATTTTACGCGCCTGCTCAACATCCGCGTGCGGGAAAACCTCTACGTTTTCGACAGTCGTAAAATACGGCTCCAGCGTACCGCTGGCCAGCTGGATGTCTTTCGGGATATCAACCAGAACCGGACCCGGACGACCGGAGTTCGCCACAGCGAAAGCCTCTGCCATGATGCGCGGCAGCTCTTCCAGTGACTGCACCAGGAAACTGTGTTTGGTGCAGGACAAAGACATACCCAGAACATCCACTTCCTGGAACGCATCCGTTCCGATGAAAGGTGAGGCCACCTGGCCGGTGATCGCCACCACAGGAACAGAATCTAACAGCGCATCGGCGAGTCCGGTGATCAGGTTGGTAGCGCCAGGACCTGAAGTGGCGATACACACACCGGTTTTACCGGTCGCACGGGCATAGCCAATTGCCGCCATTGCCGCACCCTGCTCGTGTCGGCACAACAGGTGTTCTACGCCGCCGTCATACAACGCATCGTAAACCGGCATAATTGCGCCACCAGGATAACCAAAGACGGTTTGAACCCCTTGTGCACGCAACGCATGTACCACCCACTGTGCCCCATTCATAGTTACATCCCCGCCGTAAATCTTGAGAAACAGAATTTTATGCTACCGTTCACTTTCTGCTCCTCATGTATGTTTTTAAGGTCAAAAAAAACCCCCGGACCTTTCGGTGCGGGGGTCTTAGTTCGTTAAGGCTTGTTTTCTAAGCCTTTCCTCGTCCAAGTGCAGCCCCGCACGGTGGGATAATAATCACCACCACGCTAATCACGACCAGGCTAATCACTCGTAGAAGGGCTGTCATTTTTGTATTTTCTTGCATCTTGTTCGAAGGAATACCTAAAGAGTTACCATAGAATTTGCAAATGACACAAGATATTTTTTTATTCGTTTTTCTGACGCCGTTAACGGTTTAGATAAATATCGTTGTTTTTTATACAAAAAATCAAAAGTGAAAATATTTCACGTTTCAGGTGATTCTCGGCAACCCGTTTCCTACTAAAAACGTTATTCAAAAGCGTTTGCGAGCGCTATTCCAGGCTTTATGCAAGCAGTATTGAGCTACATAAAAACACAGGAATAAGCCTCTAAAAACCGTAATTATGTGAAATCTTGCCGCGATGTATTGCGACATAATGCTTTCATCAGGAGGGCTTATGTCACTATCGATTGTTCACACACGCGCTGCGCTGGGCGTGAATGCGCCAGCCATTACCATCGAGGTACATATCAGCAATGGTTTGCCTGGTTTAACCATGGTGGGATTACCCGAAACAACGGTAAAAGAAGCCCGCGATCGGGTTCGCAGTGCGATTATTAATAGCGGTTATGAATTCCCGGCGAAGAAGATAACCATAAACCTCGCTCCGGCCGATCTCCCGAAAGAAGGGGGACGATATGATTTACCTATCGCAGTTGCGCTTCTGGCAGCGTCTGAGCAGCTTACAACCCATATCCTCGATACATATGAGCTGGTAGGCGAATTAGCGCTTACAGGCGCGTTACGCGGCGTTCCCGGTGCGATATCAAGTGCAACTGAAGCTATTCGCGCAGGCAGGAGAATTATTGTCGCAAAAGAGAATGCAGCTGAAGTGGGACTGATACACGGTGAAGGGTGCCTGATAGCCGATCATCTACAGGCCGTATGCGCATTTCTCGAAGGTAAGCATGATTTAGACAGACCATCATCGGCAGATTTTACCCCCTGCGCATTAGCAGATGATCTGAGCGATGTTATCGGCCAGGAACAGGGTAAACGCGGGCTGGAGCTTACCGCAGCTGGCGGTCATAACCTCTTACTCATCGGGCCGCCGGGAACGGGTAAGACCATGCTGGCCAGTCGCCTGAGAGGATTGCTTCCGCCACTGAGCAATGATGAAGCACTGGAAAGCGCCGCGATTCTAAGTCTGATCAATTCCGACACGCTACAAAAACAGTGGAAACAACGCCCTTTTCGTTCGCCGCATCACAGTGCTTCATTAACTGCCATGGTCGGTGGCGGCTCTATTCCTGCGCCAGGCGAGATATCTCTGGCGCATAACGGCATACTGTTTCTGGATGAGCTTCCCGAGTTTGAGCGGCGCACGCTGGATGCACTGCGAGAGCCCATTGAGTCCGGGCAGATTCATTTATCCCGTACTCGGGCAAAAATAACTTACCCCGCGCGTTTTCAGCTTATTGCTGCCATGAATCCCAGCCCAACAGGACATTATCAGGGGAACCATAACCGCTGTACCCCAGAGCAGACGCTACGCTACCTCAATCGATTATCAGGTCCATTTCTTGACCGCTTCGATCTCTCCCTCGAAATCCCCTTACCGCCGCCCGGCATACTCAGCCAGAGCCAGGTAAAAGGGGAAGATAGCGCAACGGTGAAGCAACGCGTTATGGCAGCACGAGAGCGTCAGTATCAGCGGCAGAATAAGTTAAATGCGCACCTGGACAGTCAGGATATCCATAAATACTGTCCACTGCGTAGCGACGATGCGCAGTGGCTTGAAGAAACGCTCGCGCATCTCGGATTATCCATCCGCGCCTGGTTACGCCTGATAAAGGTCGCTCGAACGATCGCGGATATAGAACAATCTGACCATATCTCTCGCCAGCACTTACAGGAAGCTGTTGGGTATCGGGCGATAGACAGATTACTCATTCATTTGCAGAAACTACTGGCATAAAAAAAGGGCTTTCGCCCTTTTTTATTAATCATCAGATTCGGTGTAGTCTTCCGCACCTTCCACCTGAGGTTTCCCGCCAGACAGCGTGTGGAAGCGTTTTGGACGCTTAATGCGCGTCATGTATTTGGACCACACACGTTCAGCTTCGGTAACCGGTTCGCGCTCACCACGGCATACCGCAACAAACAGTTTTTCTTCTTCCGTTACCGGCTCACGCTTGCCCAGATCCAGCTCGTTGAAAGCATAACCGTGACGCTCAAGCAGTTGTGCTTCTTTAATGGTGAAATCACCATGACGGGAGAATCCGCGGGGATAATATTTATTATCGAAATATCGATTAGTCGTCGTAAAGCTTTCCGCCATCCTGCACGCTCCTAATTCTTTGGCCGAGCTATTTATGGCGCGGAGTATTAGTTACGCTTGACAGAGCGTCAAACAAAAGATTTAAATCATAACGACAAATAATTTTATGGAGCGAGTTGTGGATACGGAATTGTTAAAAACTTTCCTGGAAGTTAGCCGGACACGCCACTTTGGCAGGGCTGCTGAAGCGCTCTATCTGACCCAATCAGCGGTTAGTTTTCGGATCAGACAACTGGAAAATCAATTGGGTGTAAACCTGTTCACCCGACACAGAAACAATATCCGTTTAACCGCTGCAGGTGAAAAATTATTACCTTACGCTGAAACGTTGATGAATACGTGGCAAGCAGCACGTAAGGAGGTTGCGAATACCTCGCGGCATAACGAGTTTTCTATTGGTGCCAGCGCATCCCTCTGGGAATGCATGCTTAATGGCTGGCTGGGGCGTTTGTACCAATCCCAGGAGCCACAATCCAGCCTGCAATTTGAAGCGAGGATCGCGCAGCGACAGTCGTTAGTAAAACAGCTTCATGAACGACAGCTTGATCTATTGATTACTACAGAAACGCCCAAAATGGACGAATTTAGCAGCCAACTGTTGGGATATTTCACGCTGGCGCTCTATTGCAGTTCTCCTTCACAAACCAAAGATAAACTGAATTATCTGCGTCTGGAATGGGGACCTGACTTTCAGCAACACGAGGCTGGATTGATTGCGGGAGATGAAGTGCCGGTACTTACCACCAGTTCGGCAGAATTAGCCAGGCAGCAACTTTCAGTCCTCAAAGGTTTTAGCTGGCTACCGGTCAGCTGGGCTAAAGGTAAAAGCGATCTCCATACGGTTACCGACAGTACAACGCTTTCACGCCCGTTATATGCAGTTTGGCTGCAAAATAGCGATAAACATGCGCTGATTTGCGATCTGCTGAGAACGAATATTCTGGAAGATTAAGGAAAACGCTGGCAAGGATGCCGGGAGTAAAATAGAAAGAAGGAAAAACTCAAATTATAGGTAAAAAAAATCCTTAGCAAGAATGCTAAGGATTGTTTCTGGCAGGGGCGGAGAGACTCGAACTCGCGACACCCGGTTTTGGAGACCGGTGCTCTACCAACTGAGCTACGCCCCTAAATCTTCTTATCATTAAGCCTGCTTAGTAGCAGGCTTAATTTTCTAATAAGTGGCGGAACGGACGGGACTCGAACCCGCGACCCCCTGCGTGACAGGCAGGTATTCTAACCAACTGAACTACCGCTCCACCGAATTTCTTTGTCACCACCCGGATTTTCATCCCGGTTTACTGCAATTTGATGCCTGGCAGTTCCCTACTCTCGCATGGGGAGACCCCACACTACCATCGGCGCTACGGCGTTTCACTTCTGAGTTCGGCATGGGGTCAGGTGGGACCACCGCGCTACAGCCGCCAGGCAA
>NZ_JBIMRA010000016.1:0-86156 GCF_043945515.1 Citrobacter freundii complex sp. 2024EL-00216
CTGAGGCAGCACCTGGCACGGCTGGGACGGAAGTCGCTGTCGTTCTCAAAATCGGTGGAGCTGCATGACAAAGTCATCGGGCATTATCTGAACATAAAACACTATCAATAAGTTGGAGTCATTACCATGCGCCAGATGCCAATAAGTAACACCATAATGAAAAGTATCTTCACGAGCGCAAACCGGGCAAAACTTCAATAGTGTGCGCTGCCCTAGTGAAAAATTACTAAGGCGGCACAATCGATTAAGCCTGGCAGGGGTCGTGTTGAAATCCATAATTTCATTACGACTGATTGGTAGTGCCCAGGCAAAAAGAGGGAGTAAAGTCTGTTCATGCCAGAGCTGATCTGCACTTTCGGATGTATGAAGAGAAATAGCCTTTAATCCTGAATTGAGAATTGGATGGACGTTCATATCAGGTTTGTTGAAAATGATCGTTAACAGAGAAGATAGGGACATACCGTACACGGTAGTTGTCCGACAAAACCGGCTGAACAAGGATTCATCAGGCAAAACAGGCAACATTCTCATTTCCCACACCTCTCTTTGACCGTTACGAACTGTTACCTCATTACAATTTATTAAGTGGATCTATATTTATAAGCCCGCAACGCTGAAGAGCATCGTAGGTATTTTTCTTTTCAGCTGTTCTGTTGATAACAAGATCGTGGTCAAGAGACAGTATTTTCTCGTCGAAATTGCGCAAAACCTCGTCTATTTTTCCTACGAATTCCTTGTGCTGTGGCCTGTCTATATCCCCAGGGATCAAAGACTTTAGGGACTTCTCTGCCATGATTTTAGCCGAAGCATCACCCTCATTAGATGCAGAGAGCCATTTAGCTTCCTCATCTTCAGTCGCGGCCCCCGGGAGTGGAGTATCCTTATATTCCTCCGTATGACTCACGAGTACCGGTACAGAGGCCGACAAGACTGCGCCAGTGATGATTTCATTGCCGCTACCGATAACCTTTAATTGTGCCCCCCGATAAATCATCTGAGCCAATCCAATATTGCCTTTAGATAAAATGAATAATTTTTCGTTTAACTCATCATTTAATGGAGTTTCAACATTTGTCCATTGTAATGGCCATAAATAATGAATAAACGATTGCCAGTCTTGTGAATCGTATCTAACATTCTTAATTTTCATGTAACCACCAGACTCTGCCCGCCTGGCAATTCTCATTTTCTTTGTCAGCGTCTCGTCAAAAGGATGATTTCCACAAAAAACCATAGATACCCCCATGGAATCTACAATTTCATGTAAAAAATCAATCAACTTACTCTCACCCCCGGTTCTTGAAAATTTAAGCCTCTGCATTTCATCAATAACAAGGATACCCAAAAATGATGATTTAATTCTTTGTGCAATCTGGCGAGCCAGAGCACCATTTCTAATCTCAGGTGTAGTTCGTTCAATACCAATTGCATCATCTAATTTTTGTAAAATCTCTTCACAAAGGTCTCTCACACTTGAATTGTATGGACAATTAATCTTTACCCATACAATTTGCTTACTGAAGCCGGGAAAAACTCCTTTATAGCTGCTGTGTTCTATAATCTGAGGGAAATGATCCATGACTTGCTCAATCATGGTAGTTTTTCCAGAACCACTCATTCCAACTATCGTAATAGTTTCAGCCTGGGATTTAAAATATCCACTTTCTGGCTCAATATCAGGACGCTCATTTCCATAGTAATGAAGATATTGAATTGTTCCGCTTTTTAAAGGATTACGAGCTGCATAGCTTTCCCTAAGTGCCCGTAAGATCATCTTATAAGCCTGGATAAGATTGGTTTGAGGGCAACGGAATTTCTTTATACGTTCGACATACTGCTCTCTAACATTCGCCGGGGCAGTCCAGCGGATTTTTTCGTCAATTTCGGGGAAATAACTCATTTCCAGAAGTACTTCATCTTCCGTAAGCGCTTCAGGAAGTGCTTCAATTAAGGGATTGCCACGATACTCAGGTAACTCCTGTTCTTTATATATCGCTGAAACGCGCCGTATAAGATTCATTATTCTGCGTCCTCAGTCTTCTTCTTACCTTTTAACCATCTTTGTTTCTCCTCCCGGCCAGGCAAAAGCAGAACATTACTGGATGAAGGAAGTAGGGGTTCAGATCTTCCATTAGCAACATGAGTTCGCCCTAATGAATCAAGTTCATTTTTCCTGTTCTTTTTAATATCTTTACCATGTACCCGGCGAGATTCGTATATTTCATTTAATCTTTCGTTACCTTTCCTGTTAAATTCATCTTTATTATTGATATTGCTGAGCGAATCCAGAGTAAATAAATTAATTTCTTTTTGAGTATCTACCCAATCAGCCATTACATCTGTATCAAGATGAGCTTTCCCTTTAAATACATCTCTTTTCTTAAGTAGGTAATGTTTTTTGAAAATGCTATTTTTGTCAAATCTTACATATATATAATCTACGCAATTGTCATCTATTCTTGCTTCACAAGTGGTTCTTCCAAATACTCTGACACCTGATGCAATTTCAGGATCACATTCATAAAAAAGATTATTGTACTGAATCCCACCGGCGGTAATGTTAGCGTTCACAGGGATTAACAATCGTGCGATCACTTCGTCGGCCCCAACGGCTCTTGCGCTGAATCTCCCGTGCTTTAAGCTTATCATCCAACTATTTTTTGGTGATATTACGAGATCATTTTCAATCAGTAAGGGATTGATATAAGCCAGTTCCTCATACGTTCTCTGATTATGTGCAAGTATCTCCCGAATCAGTAAAGACGTGACCTCCTGAATCGTTAAACAAGCCCTGGATTGCGGTGTTGGCTCTCCTTTAACAATCTTTCCCCTTCGTGTTGTTCCAATAAGCCTATGAATAACCTCATCATTCAGAATGCCGAAACAGCGTTCAACAATGCTTTTTCTGTCGCCTCTACCGACTGGCGCAAACTCAAGTTTTGTCAGGGGGGTCATCTCTTCCTGAGGTTTAAGACCAATCATCTCCCCGTTGTCACACATCAATGTTAATGGAATGTGAGAACAAGGCCAATCATCATCAGTAATAGAGATTCCAAATAATCTACAATATTCTTTTTTTGGCATAAAGCAATTTGCTAACGCTTGTCGGGCGGCTCGCCATGAAGCATGGTATAAAGAAACATGAAGGCCAACAATCATTCTTGTTGCACGATCCACCACTGTATAAATAGTAGGACGCCCAATGACTTTTCGTCTGTTTAAACTCGAAATAAGATGTACATCAGCGACAGTTGAGTCTATTTCGAAAACATCACCCGGCAAAACAGTTGTATTAGCCACACTACCTAAAAGCGCCCGCATTTTGAGGTCTATTTCTTTTTTCGTGTTCTTCTTATTTATCGAGAAATCTTTAGTGAAGAGTTTTTTATTCCAGTATGAAAATTGTTTTAAAGAAGGAACATATGGAGCTCTATTTTCTAGGTTTGCTGTTTTAATTTCATCCCTAAAATACAAATCAATATGTCTCTCTAATGTTTTCTTTATCGTATCTCCGTTAACTTTATAATGATACGTAATGAGAGATTTTCTAATATTATTTATATCTCTTTCATTAAGAATGAAAACACGTGATCGTTCATTAGGTAATGCTCTGTTTTTTTTGGAATTCCCAAGTTTAATTTCATGTTTGATTCTACTTTTCCCAGCGGCGCCACAGTTCGAGAATGCGGGTAGCAATGCATAAATATCCTGCCCATGTCGCCAATACAACGCCAGAAGCGTTCTGATAGTATATTGTGATATTTTTTTATTTCTTGAGTAATCCATTAAAAGGTGCGACTTTTTATGTAATGCATAGTCGAACAGAAACATTCTGTCATCTACAAGATCTTTAATGATATTGTAATTTTCATCTCGCCTTCCTCTGTCTTTATCTGTTAATTCTTTCTCATCTACTAACATATATGAAGGATATATATAATCTTTACAAGTTATGCTATTTGATTCAATATAATATTTAAACATTGAAAATGAGAAAGGGATTGGCTTACCCGTTCTTTCTGATTTTATTTTAAACAAAATTAACAAATCGACCTTTCTGTCAAAATCCAAAACACGGTAAAGTCCCTCTGCAAGCAAATCAGTGCCTTGAGAGAGCCAGACTGAATTCCTAATAATATCCATTTGCGTTCAGTCCTATATAGTGGTCATTGGAAATTATCTTTATCAGACCGGTTTCGAGTATTGGATATGATAAATCAACATTTATCATTTTTAATCCAATCATTGCCTGCAATAACATCATCGCTTCTTGTGCATCTACCCCAAAGATTGATGAAATCATTGCACGTAGTCCTACTATGGGATAAACATCTGGTTTAAGCTTCCATAGGATTTTATCAAGAGGATATTTATCATAAAATTCAGAACCATCTCTTAATACAGAAGTAGCCCAGCAAATGTTTTTACCGACGACGTTATTGAGTTCCGAGCCAACATAAATTTGAAACTCAACATCAATCAACTGCCAAAACATCCTCTCTATTTCAAGTTTTTGGGCTTCGCGTTCAGGTATGCTCTCGTTATGTTTTACTGCTATAGCTTTGTATCGAAGTCCGCCTTCAGGAGTTCTCAAGGTCAGTAAAAAATCGGTTGTCATAACATTCAGAACTTCGACAGGTACTCCTCTTACTCCCCTCACCATAGGATGTTGAAAATGTAGATGATTTGCTATTTGTTGGGTAAGCCGGAGAGGAAAGAGTGGGAATTGTTCCCGGATATCAATCACCGAGTCATTAAACTCAGCCAGATAGAAAAAGTTACTTTCGACAGAAGAAAGGAGATGATGGTTTCGAAACGTCTTAAGGCCAAAGACTATCGAACGGTTTCCACGGGATTTAACGTCCTGAGCTCTAAGCCAGGGCTGATAACTTTGGCCATAGCCCACTCCTATGCCATCACCTAGCGCATTTTCATAATCCAAATAGGATTTGAGACGCCTACCCCTAGCCATGATCGTACCCTAAAAACGACATTGATACGTACCTATATGTGCATTTTATAGTCTCCAACCCTATAACCACACATTCAGTAAGTATACAACATTAGCGTCGTTTTTTGAGAATGGTTACAACTTTAGTGCTTTGTGTACAACTTTATTGTCCTCGGACAGATACCAAATCCTGCGCACATGCCCAGGCGCTCGACCATGCCCACTGGAAGTTATAGCCTCCCAACCAGCCGGTGACGTCCATCACTTCGCCGATAAAGTAGAGCCCTGGCACTTTGCGGGCTTCCATCGTGCGCGATGACAGCTCGTTGGTATCGACGCCGCCCAACGTGACTTCAGCGGTACGATACCCTTCCGTACCGTTCGGCTGCACCCGCCACTCGGTCAGCGTTTCAACCAGCGTTTGCTGATCGCGCACGTTAAGCTGCTTCAGAGACACGTCAGGAATTTGCCCTAACTGCTGCAAGCATTCCACCAGACGCTTTGGCAACTGCATTGCTAAGGTGTTCTTTAAGCTCTGGTTAGGGTGTGCGCTACGTTGTTCGTCGAGGAAACTCGTCAGGTCAACATCCGGCAACAAATTAATGCTGACAAATTCGCCTGGCTGCCAAAAACTTGAAATCTGCAAAACAGCTGGCCCCGAAAGTCCTCGGTGTGTAAAGAGCAGATTTTCACGAAATACGGTGCCGTCTTCGGCGGTGATAATGGAGGAGACCGACACGCCAGAGAGCACCTGAAGCTGCTCCAGCAGTGGCTTATGCAACGTAAAGGGCACCAGTCCCGCGCGCGTTGGCAACACCTTCAGACCAAACTGTTCGGCAATTTTATAACCAAACGGCGTTGCCCCCAGACCCGGCATGGAAAGCCCACCGGAAGCGATAACCAGTTTTTTCGTGCCGACCGTCATGCCGTTCAGTTCGAGGGTGAAACCTTCATCATCCTGCACCACGCTCAGGACTTCGCTCCGTAACCGCATAGTTACGTTACCTTTTTCACACTCGTCTACCAGCATATCGACAATTTGCTGAGCGGAATCATCGCAGAACAGCTGACCCAGCGTTTTTTCGTGCCAGGCAATACCGTGTTTGCCCACCAGGTCGATAAAATCCCACTGCGTATAGCGTGCCAGTGCCGATTTGCAAAAATGGGGGTTTTGGCTCAAATAGGCGGCCGGTTCGACATAAAGATTGGTAAAGTTGCAGCGTCCCCCGCCAGACATGAGAATCTTGCGTCCTGGCTTTTTACCATTATCAATAAGCAGTACTCGACTACCTGCTTGTCCTGCCTGCGCGGCACAAAACATACCCGCTGCGCCAGCGCCTATAATAACGGTATCAAACCTTTCCACGTTGCGATCCTCTCTAAAAAGCGGGTGTGAATTGTAAAGATTCCTCAGTGGTCGCACCAGCACCAAACTACCGATAAAGGGTATTTAACTGAAATATATAGGATAATTCTTTAGTGGTGTAAAACAAAGCAGGAGACAAATCAAAAAAACTCTATATTTCACTTTGCCCGCGCCGCCAAAGTCACTGATAATGCGCCGCGTTCATGTCCTCAAAATGGCGTAACGTCCTATGCTACATTTGTTTGCTGGCCTGGATTTACATACCGGGCTTTTACTATTGCTTGCTCTGGCTTTTGTGCTGTTCTACGAAGCAATTAACGGCTTCCATGACACAGCCAATGCTGTCGCAACCGTGATCTATACCCGTGCAATGCGTTCGCAATTGGCGGTGGTCATGGCTGCGTTGTTCAACTTCTTTGGTGTTTTGCTGGGTGGTCTCAGCGTGGCGTATGCCATCGTGCATATGCTACCAACGGATCTGCTGCTTAATATGGGATCGTCACATGGCCTTGCCATGGTGTTCTCCATGCTGCTGGCGGCAATTATCTGGAACCTGGGTACCTGGTACTTTGGTTTACCTGCATCCAGCTCCCACACGCTGATTGGCGCCATTATCGGTATTGGTTTAACCAATGCACTGATGACCGGTACCTCGGTGGTGGACGCACTTAACATTCCGAAAGTTATCGGTATTTTTGCTTCGCTTATCATCTCGCCAATTGTTGGTCTGGTGGTTGCAGGCGGTCTTATTTTCATTCTGCGTCGTTACTGGAGCGGTACAAAAAAACGTGCCCGTATCCACCTGACGCCAGCAGAACGTGAAAAGAAAGATGGCAAGAAAAAGCCGCCGTTCTGGACCCGTATTGCACTGATCCTCTCCGCTATCGGCGTAGCGTTCTCTCATGGCGCTAACGACGGGCAGAAAGGCATTGGTCTGGTGATGCTGGTGCTGATTGGCGTAGCGCCTGCAGGCTTCGTGGTGAATATGAATGCTTCCGGTTACGAGATTACCCGTACCCGTGATGCAATCAATAACGTCGAAGTCTTCTTCCAGCAGCGCCCTGACCTGCTTAAACAGGCCACAGGCGTAGACCAGCTGATTCCGTCCCCGACGGACGCGGCACCCGCGACGACGACAGAGTTCCATTGCCACCCGGCGAATACCATCAACGCGCTGGAACGTGCGAAAGGTATGCTGGCGAACCTGGAAACCTACGACAAATTAAGCGTCGAACAGCGTGGTCAGCTGCGCCGTATTATGCTGTGCATCTCTGATACCACCGATAAAGTGGTTAAGCTGCCTGGCGTAAGCGCTGACGATCAGCGTCTGCTGAAAAAACTGAAAGCTGACATGCTGAGCACCATTGAGTACGCGCCTATCTGGATCATTATGGCCGTCGCACTGGCGCTGGGTATTGGTACGATGATTGGCTGGCGTCGCGTTGCCACCACCATCGGCGAGAAAATCGGTAAGAAAGGCATGACTTATGCCCAGGGGATGTCGGCTCAGATGACCGCCGCAGTCTCTATCGGTCTCGCCAGCTACACCGGTATGCCCGTTTCCACCACCCACGTTCTCTCTTCTTCCGTTGCGGGGACGATGGTTGTTGATGGCGGCGGATTGCAGCGTAAAACGGTAACCAGCATTCTGATGGCCTGGGTCTTCACCCTGCCAGCTGCGATTATTCTTTCCGGGGTGCTGTACTGGCTCTCCCTGAAGCTTATCTAAGCGAATGCACAGTAAAAAAGCGGGTCAGGAAGCTGACCCGCTTTTTTTGTATCTGTTGTTGGCATCAGTGCCAGATAATCAGCGCAACCATGCTGATTAGCACCAGGCCGCATAGCGCGCTGGTGAGAATGAACTGACCGCGAACCCGCTCACAGCGGCGAATAAATTCATCATCATGATGATCGCGGTAACGCTGAGCGTAGATATACCACACCAGACGCATCTGCTTGTTCGGTTGCCCATGCGAGGTAAAAAAGCCCCCTCCATCTACATACTGGTAAAGTAATGGATCGCAACCACGAAGTACCACTAACAGTGCGCGTAGCGAAGAAAAATAGCGCGCCATATTAACAATGCAAACGACACATAAAGCCCAGAATAATGCAATGGTGCTTATCATACCTCCTCCCCGGCGACCCGCCCACGGAACTCCTTTCCGGGACTACCGCTCCCCGATACCCTGCCAAACCATTCAATGAAGAGTGCAGCCGAAACCGTTCGTGTTAGTATCACGCATCCGAACGCCTCTTTAGATAGTGTAGGAGATTAGTTAATTTTTTTGCCATAAGGTTAATCGCTATCAATGCAATTAACTAAAAAATTTGTTTAACTATTTGGCAAGCAAGGCGGATTGACGGATTATCCTGGTCGCTATAATGTAAGGATAGTCCTTATATGGTACGTTTTTTACGACTGGGCTAGCCCCGCGCACAAGGTTCGCAGGACGCGGATGACGCGGCGGCATATAACGCCAGCAGGCTAGTCATCGACAACTTATGGAAGGAGTAACACTATGGCTTATAAACACATTCTTATCGCGGTTGATCTTTCTCCGGAAAGCAAAGTTCTGGTTGAAAAAGCGGTTTCTATGGCGCGACCTTACAATGCTAAAGTCTCCCTTATCCACGTTGACGTAAACTATTCCGACCTGTACACCGGGCTTATCGACGTGAATCTGGGCGACATGCAGAAACGCATTTCTGAAGAAACCCACCACGCGTTAACCGAGCTGTCCACCAATGCAGGCTACCCTATCACCGAAACCCTGAGCGGTAGCGGCGACCTGGGTCAGGTTCTGGTTGATGCCATCAAAAAATACGACATGGATCTGGTCGTCTGTGGTCACCACCAGGATTTCTGGAGCAAACTGATGTCCTCCGCGCGCCAACTGATCAACACCGTCCACGTCGACATGTTGATTGTTCCGCTGCGTGACGACGAAGAAGCATAAAATGCTTGCCGCCGGAAGTTAACCCGGCCCACTGCAAGTCGTTAAGCCTGTAAACGCCCGCCTTCGCGGGCGTTTTTGTTTTTATCACTCGGTCACAATTAGTACATCAATCCAACAAATAAATCATAATTAGTGTGATCAACTAATTGGATCGAAAACTATCTCTATAATACTCTACCCTTGCGGCCAATAACCGCAGTCTATAACAAAATAAGACTTTTTCGGCGCGTTTAAGCATACGCGTTCATACTTTTCGGGATGGCTTTGAAAGGCGATGGAATATGAATAAAACTGCACCTACGGGCTTGCTGCAGCAACCTCGTCCGTTCTTCATGATCTTCTTTGTGGAATTATGGGAACGATTTGGCTATTACGGCGTACAGGGCATCCTGGCGGTATTTTTTGTTAAGCAGCTCGGATTTTCACAAGAACAGGCATTTGTCACCTTTGGTGCCTTTGCCGCACTGGTTTACGGCCTGATCTCGATCGGCGGCTACGTCGGCGACCACCTGTTAGGCACCAAGCGCACGCTGGTACTCGGTGCCATTGTGCTGGCAATCGGCTACTTCATGACCGGGATGTCGCTGCTTAAGCCGGATCTGATCTTTATTGCTTTGGGTACCATTGCCGTTGGTAACGGGCTATTTAAAGCCAACCCGGCAAGCCTGCTGTCAAAATGTTATCCCCCGAAAGACGCCCGTCTGGACGGTGCTTTCACCCTGTTTTATATGTCGATTAACATCGGTTCGCTGCTGTCACTGTCGCTGGCGCCGGTGATTGCCGATAAGTTTGGCTACGCTGTGACTTACAACCTGTGCGGAGCCGGACTAATCGTCGCGCTGTTGGTATACTTTGCCTGCCGCGGAATGGTGAAAAATATCGGCTCTGAGCCAGACCATAAGCCACTGAACTTCCGTAACCTGCTGTACGTGCTGGCCGGTACGGTAGTGATGGTATTTATCTGCGCCTGGCTGATGCACAACGTGCAGATTGCCAACCTGGTGCTGATCGTCCTGTCGATTGTCGTGACCATCATCTTCTTCCGTCAGGCATTCAAACTGGATAAAACCGGGCGCAACAAGATGTTCGTGGCCTTTATCCTGATGCTGGAAGCGGTGGTGTTCTACGTGCTGTACGCGCAGATGCCGACATCGCTGAACTTCTTTGCGATCAATAACGTACACCATGAAATTCTTGGTTTCGCCATCAACCCGGTGAGCTTCCAGGCGCTGAACCCGTTCTGGGTGGTACTGGCGAGTCCGGTACTGGCCGCAATCTATACCCGTCTGGGCAACAAAGGCAAAGACCTGACCATGCCGATGAAATTTACGCTCGGTATGTTCCTGTGCTCATTGGGCTTCCTGACGGCCGCCGCTGCCGGGATGTGGTTTGCCGATGCACAAGGGCTGACGTCGCCGTGGTTTATCGTGCTGGTGTATCTGTTCCAGAGCCTGGGTGAACTGCTGATTAGCGCCCTGGGACTGGCTATGGTCGCCGCTCTCGTGCCACAACACCTGATGGGCTTCATTCTTGGGATGTGGTTCCTGACACAAGCCGCAGCCTTCCTGATGGGGGGTTATGTCGCTACGTTCACCGCCGTACCAGAGAACATCACCGACCCGCTGCAAACGCTGCCTATCTATACCAACGTCTTCAGTAAGATTGGCCTTGTCACCCTGGCCGTAACGGTTGTGATGGCGATTATGGTGCCATGGCTGAACCGCATGATTAATACGCCGAGTACCGAGCAATAACCTTCAGTGCCGGATGGCGGCTATTGCCCCTATCCGGCCTACATTCAACATGCCCGATCGCCTTGCGCTATCGGGCATTTTCACTCACTACCCTTTACGCGCGTCTATCCACTCCTGCACTTCCACCACAAAGGTATCCGGTGCTTTACGGTACATTTTGCGCGCCAAGTCCAGAATCGTATGCTGGCCGAGCGCTTCTTCCATTCGCTGCTGAGCCATGTCCATTACCGAACGCACACCACAAATGCCTTCACAGGCCCACTCGGGTGGATGCTCCTCAAATACCGCCAGCCGCTGGCGAATTTCACGACATTCAAAGATGCGCTTATCGCCATCAATAGCATTCACCACATCCAGCACCGTGATGTGTTCAGCGGGTTTAGCTAACTGGAAACCGCCACCTTTGCCTTCAATGCTGCGCACCAGACCCGCTTTGGACAGACGGGTGAAAATTTTTGCCAGATAGTCATACGGTACGCTTTGCAGTTCGGCTATTTCCCGCACGCTCATATCCCGCGCGTCGCCCTTACTGTCGACCATACACATCAGGCTATGAATGCCGTACTCAACTCCCGAACTGTAGAATGCCATCCTCTTATCTCAGCCAAAATGAATCTGAGTTTATTGTAGCTTTTTCATCTCATTCATTCCAGACAGCAAAGTAACCCCTTTTCACAACAGAACTTTAAATGCATATTTATCAATCAGATAATCAAAAAACACCACCCTTTGAGGCAAAAAGGATCTCGATCGCATTGCAATTCATAACTACGACAAATAAAATCCGAGTAAATGATTCGTAGTCACCAGTGAGAAAACCCCAATGCGTAAACAAATTCTGATCGTGGGCGCCGGCTTTGCCGGTATGTGGGCAGCATTAAGCGCCGCACGACTGGCGGATAAACATCAGCAGGCCATTGATATTACAGTAATTGCGCCACAACCGGAGCTGCGTGTCCGCCCACGCTTTTATGAAAGTGCCGTTCATACGCTGGTCGCACCACTGCAACCGTTGTTTGACGTTACCGGCGTCAACTTCCTGCAAGGTCACGTCGAGCAAATCCTCCCGGACTCTAAAGAGGTGAGCTGGAAAGATGCCAACGGTGACACTCATCTGCGTCGCTATGACCGCCTGGTGCTCGCCAGCGGAAGTCACGTAAACCGCGACGCCGTTGCCGGTGCCGCCGAGCACGCGTTTGACCTCGACCAACTCGAGAGCGCCGCCGTACTGGAGCAGCACATTAACAATCTGGCATTACAACCGGAAAGTGAGGCTCGTAATACTGTGGTGGTCTGTGGTGGTGGTTTCACCGGGATAGAGATGGCGCTGGAATTACCGGGTCGTTTGCGTGAAATATTGGGCACTGATGCTAAGACCAGAGTTGTCGTAGTTGAACGCGGTGCTCAGCCGGGCGGACGCTGGAGCCAGGAATTACGTGACGTGATTATCGAAGCCTCTGCTGAGCTGGGCGTCGAGTGGCTGGTCAATGCGGAAGTAGAGTGTGTGGATGCCTCCGGCGTCACGCTGAAAGATGGGCAGGTGATTGCCTCTCAGACGGTTATCTGGACCGTCGGCGTGCAGGCTAATAACCTGACAGCACAGATTAATGCCCCGCGCGATCGCCAGGGCCGTCTGCATGTGAATGCCAATCTGCAGGTTGTGGGTCACGATGATATCTACGCCACTGGCGATGTAGCCTATGCCGCCACCGACGACAAAGGCAACCATGCGTTAATGACCTGTCAGCACGCGATTTTGTTGGGTAAATTTGCCGGTAATAACGCTGCGGCAGATCTGTTAGACGTAACGCCATTGCCATATCGTCAGGAAAACTACGTCACCTGCCTGGATCTTGGTGCCTGGGGTGCAGTGTATAGCGAAGGATGGGATCAACAGGTGAAACTGACGCGCGCAGAAGCGAAGAAGCTGAAGGTGTCGATTGTCAGCGAGCTGATTTACCCACCGAAAGCAGACCGAGCAGTAGCATTTGAGATTGCCGACCCGCTGGCACCGTTTGTTTAATAGGTTATGCCGGATGCGGCTAACGCCTTATCCGGCCTACAAAGACACGCTGCCGTAGGCCTGATAAGCGTAGCGCATCAGGCAGTTCAGCGCACCAAGCCGGATGCGGCTAACGCCTTATCCGGCCTACAAACCACACGTTGCCGTAGGTCTGATAAGCGCAGCACATCAGGCAACACAGCGCACCAAGCCGGATGCGGCTAACGCCTTATCCGGCCTACAAACCACACGCTGCCGTAGGCCTGATAAGCGCAGCGCATCAGGCAGCACAGCGCACAGATCTACAAACTATGCTGTCCCAGCGTAGATATCAAACCGATGCCCTTTCGTGACTACCGCGTTCGGCGTGGCGACATCCGCCAGCGGCGGCGCGTAGTCTGGGCGCTTCACCACCACACGTTTGGTGGCCAACTGACGCGCAGGCTCCAGCAGCCCATCCGCATCTAAATCCGGCCCCACCAATGACTGAAACACCCGCATCTCTTTTTTCACCAGCGCGCTTTTCTGCTTATGTGGGAACATCGGATCGAGGTACACCACCTGCGGGCGCGGCGTGATATCGGTTAACGCCGTCAGACTCGACGCATGGATCAGCTGTAAACGTTCCTGCAGCCACGGACCGATTTCCGGGTCGGCATAGCCGCGCGCCAGGCCATCATCGAGCAGTGCCGCAACCACCGGATTACGTTCCAGCATTCGTACGCGGCAGCCTACCGAGGCCAGTACAAACGCATCGCGCCCCAGCCCTGCGGTTGCATCGACCACATCCGGCAGGTAATCGCCTTTAATGCCAACCGCCTTCGCCACCGCTTCACCGCGTCCACCGCCAAATTTGCGCCGATGGGCCATCGCACCGCCCACGAAATCCACGAAGATACCGCCGAGTTTGGGTTCATCACGTTTGCGCAGTTCCAGATGTTCCGGCGTCATCACCAGTGCCATCAGGTTATCTTCATCGTGTTCCAGTCCCCAGCGGGCGGCAAGAACAGATAAGGCGCCGTCTCCGGCGCCTGTTTCATCTACTAAGCAGATTTTCACGTGAATAATCAGCCTTTGATCCCGTAATGCTCCAGCATTGCATCCAGCTGTGGCTCGCGGCCACGGAAGCGCTTGAACAGTTCCATCGGCTCTTCAGAACCGCCACGGGTGAGGATGTTATCGAGGAACGATTGTCCGGTCTGACGGTTGAAAATCCCTTCATCTTCGAAGCGAGAGAAGGCATCTGCCGCCAGTACGTCTGCCCACAGATAGCTGTAGTAACCCGCTGCGTAGCCACCAGCAAAAATGTGGCTGAAAGCATGCGGGAAGCGGCCCCACGTTGGGCCCGGCACCACGGCGACCTGTTTTTTAATTTCCGCCAGCGTCTCGAGGATTTTAGCCCCTTGCTGCGGGTTAAACTCCGCGTGCAGACGGAAATCAAACAGACCGAACTCCAGTTGACGCAGAATAAACAGCGCTGCCTGGTAGTTTTTCGCCGCCAGCATTTTATCCAGCAGTTCCTTCGGCAGCGGCTCACCGGTCTCAAAGTGACCAGAGATAAACGCCAACGCTTCCGGCTCCCAACACCAGTTCTCCATAAACTGGCTCGGCAGTTCGACCGCATCCCATGGCACACCGTTGATACCGGAAACGCCCGCGGTTTCGACACGGGTCAGCATATGGTGCAGACCGTGGCCGAACTCGTGGAACAGGGTGATCACTTCATCGTGGGTAAACAGCGCAGGTTTACCGTTCACCGGACGGTTAAAGTTACAGGTCAGGTAAGCGACCGGCTTTTGCAATGTGCCGTCTGTCTTGCGCATCTGGCCGACACAGTCGTCCATCCACGCCCCACCGCGTTTGTGTTCACGGGCATACAGATCAAGATAGAAGCTGCCGCGCAGCTCGTTGTTTTCGTCGTACAGCTCGAAGAAACGAACTTCCGGATGCCAGACGTCAACATCGGTGCGCTCTTTGGCGGTGATGCCATAAATACGTTTAACCACTTCAAACAGACCGTTAACGGCTTTGTTTTCCGGGAAGTAAGGACGCAGCTGCTCGTCGCTGATGCTGTAGAGGTGCTGTTTTTGTTTCTCGCTATAGTAAGCGATATCCCACGGCTGTAGCTCATCAACACCAAATTCCGCTTTCGCGAAGGCGCGCAGCTGAGCCAGCTCTTTCTCACCCTGCGGACGGGCACGTTTCGCCAGGTCAGTCAGGAAGTCGAGTACCTGCTGCGGGTTCTCCGCCATTTTGGTAGCCAGAGATTTAAAGGCGTAGCTCTCAAAGCCCAGCAGTTGTGCCAGTTCGTGGCGCAGCGCGAGGATCTCTTCCATTATCGGGCTGTTGTCCCATTTGCCCGCGTTTGGCCCCTGGTCAGATGCGCGCGTGGAGTATGCACGATACATCTCTTCACGCAGCCCCTGGTTATCACAGTAGGTCATCACCGGCAGGTAGCTTGGGATATCCAGGGTTAACAGATAGCCTTCCTGCTCTTTGGCTTCAGCCTGCGCTTTTGCGGCGGCCAGCGCGCTTTCCGGCATCCCGGCAAGTTCCGCTTCGTCGGTCACCAGCTTGGTCCAGCCCATCGTAGCATCGAGGACGTTATTGCTGTACAGGTTGCCGAGCTCAGACAGGCGGGTGGCAATCTCACCATAGCGCTGCTGTTTTTCCTTCGGCAGACCAATACCAGAAAGCTCAAAATCGCGCAGCGCGTTATCAACCGCTTTTTTCTGTGCGGTGTTCAGGGTGGCGTAATGATCGCCATCACGCAGGTCGCGGTACGCTTTGTACAGGCCTTCATGTTGTCCAACCCAGGTACTGTATTCAGACAGCAGCGGCAGCGTTTGTTCGTAGGCTTCACGCAGTTCCGGGCTGTTTTTCACCGAATTCAGGTGGCTAACAGGAGAGAAAATACGCCCCAGCACATCGTCGACTTCCGCCAACGGCTGGCAGAGATTTTCCCAGGTGTACGGCGCGCCCTGCGCAACCACGCGCTCAACATTTTCACGGCAATCGTTCAGCGCCTTAGTGACGGCAGGCACAACGTGCTCTGGCTGAATTTTAGAAAACGGCGGCAGTTCGAAGGGAGTCAGCAATGGATTGGTCATTAGCGCGGTCCTGTTGAAAAGAGTGAATGAAGCGCGTATCCGGCGCTGTGCATATTAATTTGTACAATGGGGTTAAGTGTAGAGGATTTCAATGCTAACCGTGATGGAAAGACGCCCGGTGACGCTACGCTTACCGGGCCTACGGGTAATCCGTGTCGATCTGCTGTAAACTGTGGCAAATCGTCATTTCAGCGGAATTTCATTACCCATGCTCAGTTATCGCCACAGTTATCACGCAGGCAACCACGCCGACGTCCTTAAACACACCGTTCAGAGCCTGATCATTGAATCGCTCAAAGAGAAAGAAAAACCGTTTCTCTATCTGGACACCCATGCTGGTGCTGGCCGTTATCAGCTGAGCAGTGAGCATGCCGAACGCACCGGTGAATACCTGGAAGGGATCGCGCGTATCTGGCAGCAGGACGATTTGCCTGCCGAGCTGGAACCCTACATTGGCGTGGTGCAACACTTCAACCGTAGCGGTCAGCTGCGCTACTACCCGGGCTCTCCGTTAATTGCTCGCCAGCTGCTGCGCGAACAGGACAGCCTGCAATTAACTGAACTGCACCCGAGCGACTTCCCTCTGCTGCGCGGCGAATTCCAGAAAGATGAGCGCGCTCGCGTGGCCAAAGCCGATGGTTATCAGCAGCTGAAAGCAAAATTACCGCCGGTTTCCCGTCGTGGGTTGATCCTTATCGATCCACCCTACGAAATCAAAAGCGACTACCAGGCAGTAGTGACCGGTATTAACGAAGGCTACAAACGTTTCGCGACCGGCACCTATGCGTTGTGGTATCCAGTGGTTCTGCGCCAACAAATCAAGCGCATGATCCACGAACTGGAAGACACCGGCATCCGCAAAATTCTGCAAATTGAGCTGGCAGTACGCCCGGACAGCGATCAGCGCGGCATGACGGCATCCGGCATGATTGTGATTAACCCACCGTGGAAGCTGGAGCAGCAGATGAACAACGTCCTGCCGTGGTTGCACAGCAAACTGGTTCCGACAGGAACCGGGCATACTTCCGTAAGCTGGATAGTGCCGGAGTAATCGCAGCCATCGGTGGAACCTTTTAATATCAGGTATACAATCGCGAATATTTTGGCGGATGGCGTAACGCTTCTCCGCCCTACAATGAACATAAAGGAGCGGTCATGACCAAGCACTATGATTACATCGCTATTGGCGGCGGCAGCGGCGGTATTGCCTCCATTAACCGTGCAGCAATGTACGGTCAAAAATGCGCACTGATTGAAGCCAAAGAGTTAGGCGGCACCTGCGTTAACGTTGGCTGCGTACCGAAGAAAGTGATGTGGCATGCCGCACAGGTCCGCGAAGCGATCCACATGTACGGTCCGGATTACGGTTTCGACACCACCATCAATAAGTTCGACTGGGATAAACTGATCGCCACGCGTACCGCTTATATCGATCGTATTCATACCTCGTACGACAACGTGCTGGGCAAAAATAATGTCGATGTGATTAAAGGTTTTGCGCGCTTCGTTGATGCAAAAACCGTTGAAGTGAATGGTGAAATCATCACTGCCGATCATATTTTGATTGCCACTGGTGGTCGCCCGAGTCGCCCGGCTGTCCCTGGCGCGGAATACGGTATTGATTCTAATGGTTTCTTTGAGCTGCCAGCGTTACCAGAACGCGTGGCTGTTGTTGGTGCAGGCTACATTGCCGTTGAGCTGGCTGGTGTGATTAACGGCCTGGGTGCCCAAACGCACCTGTTCGTACGCAAACACGCGCCGCTGCGTAGCTTTGATCCGATGATCGTCGACACGCTGGTTGAGGTGATGAACGCCGAAGGCCCGACTCTGCATACTCACGCGATTCCAAAAGCGGTTGTTAAAAACGCTGACGGCAGCCTGACCCTGCAACTGGAAGATGGTCGTAGCGAAACGGTAGACTGCCTGATTTGGGCGATTGGTCGTGAGCCAGAAACGGACAACTTCAATCTGGCTGTTACCGGCGTGAAAACCAACGAAAAAGGCTACATCGTCGTTGATAAATTCCAGAACACCAGCGTGCCGGGTATTTATGCCGTCGGCGACAATACCGGTGCCGTTGAGCTGACGCCGGTTGCCGTTGCCGCGGGCCGTCGCCTGTCCGAGCGTCTGTTTAACAACAAGCCGGACGAGCATCTGGACTACAACAACATCCCGACCGTGGTCTTCAGCCACCCGCCAATTGGCACCGTGGGCCTGACCGAGCAGCAGGCTCGCGAACAGCACGGCGATGACCAGGTGAAAGTGTATAAATCCTCGTTTACCGCGATGTACACTGCCGTGACTTCACACCGCCAGCCGTGCCGCATGAAGCTGGTTTGCGTGGGTCCGGAAGAGAAGATTGTTGGTATTCATGGCATCGGTTTTGGCATGGACGAAATGCTGCAAGGCTTCGCGGTGGCGCTGAAAATGGGCGCGACTAAGAAAGACTTCGATAACACCGTCGCTATTCACCCGACTGCGGCAGAAGAATTCGTCACTATGCGCTAATTGCCCATGTGTAGACGTTATTCACTACACGCTTAAGTAACACTCCTCCGGCAACCGGAGGGGTGTTATGTCACCGCCGCCCGCGCTATTCGGCCAACGCGCGCATCTCTTTAATCAGGTCAGATTTACCTTCAAACCCTATGCCCGGCAGTTCTGGCATGACGATATGACCCTCTTCCACCTTAACTGAATCCGGGAAACCGCCGTACGGTTGGAACAGATCCGGATAACTTTCATTCCCACCGAGACCAAGACCCGCCGCAATGTTCAGCGACATCTGATGACCGCCATGCGGTATGCAGCGTGATGGGGACCAGCCAAACTGCGCCAGTACGTCGAGGGTACGCAGATATTCGACCAGACCGTAGGAAAGCGCACAGTCAAATTGCAGGTAGTCGCGATCCGGGCGCATGCCGCCGTAGCGCAGCAGGTTGCGCGCATCCTGATGAGAAAAGAGATTTTCACCCGTCGCCATCGAACCTGGGTAAAATTCTGACAGCGCGGCCTGGAGAGAATAATCCAGCGGGTCGCCAGCTTCTTCGTACCAGAACAATGGATAATCTCGTAGCATTTTGGCATAGGCAATACTGGTTTCCAGATTAAAGCGTCCATTGGCATCAACGGCAAGACGCGCTTCATCGCCAATTTCAGTCAACACCGCTTCGATACGGCGACGGTCCTCTTCCAACGATGCGCCACCGATTTTCATTTTAACCACGTTGTAGCCGCGGTTCAGGTAGCCTCGCATTTCCTGACGCAGCGCGCTCAGGTCTTTACCCGGATAATAGTAACCCCCCGCCGCGTAGACAAAGACGCGTGGATTCGCCTCAACACCCTTCATCTCAGCCAGCAGACGGAACAACGGCTTGTTGGCAATTTTGGCAACGGCATCCCAGATAGCCATATCCAGCGTACCCACAGCCACCGAACGCTCACCATGGCCCCCCGGCTTCTCATTACTCATCATGACGTCCCAGATTTTATGCGGATCCAGGTTATCGCCTTCGGCATTCAACAAACTTTCCGGGTCAGCGTCCAGAATGCGGTTACGGAAGCGTTCGCGGATCAATCCCCCCTGGCCGTAACGGCCATTAGAGTTAAATCCGTATCCCACCACACGGCGGCCCTCTATCTCAACATCAGTCACAACGGCCACCAGGCTGGTCGTCATCTTGCTGAAATCGATATAGGCATTACGAATAGGGGAAGCGATGGGTTTGGTAATTTCTACAACATCGAGGATACGCATGTTTTCTCCGGCGGGTTCTTGGTCAGTTATGCTTGCACTTACGCGCCTGTAAAAAGTGATAACTCATGCCGGTTTATTATTGGCATAATGCACTCAGGCAGCATTTAAGGACGCCATCGTCCTGTATTTCTCCATCTTAAGCAGTGCCTATTTACTGATCTAATGCCAAAGAGGCTGGCTGTAATGCAAAATCGGCATCACCTGGAACTCACCTGGCTTGAAGACTGCGTTGCGCTGGCGCAGTCACTCAATTTCTCCCGCGCAGCCGCTTCCCGATATGTGACGCAGCCCGCATTCAGTCGGCGCATTGTTTCACTGGAAGAGTGGCTTGGAACGCCGATTTTTGAACGTAACCGCCGTGGCGTCAGCCTGACTCGTGCGGGGGAAGTTTTCGTCGCTCAGGTGCCCGAACTGATCCGGGCGCTATACACCCTGAGAAATGAAACCATCGAAGCGGCGGGAAATTCCCGACCGGATGTTATTTTCTCCGCAACGCATTCCCTGTCGTTCTCATTTTTTCCGGCGCTGATGCGCAATAATGAAAAAATCGCCCGTTTCGGCTCATTTCGCCTGCTGTCAGACACGCTCAGCGCCTGTGAACGGATGATTGAAAAAGGGGATGCGCAGTTTCTGCTGTGTTATTACCACCCTCACATGCACATCAACCTCGATCAGACGAAATATCTTAGCGTCCGTCTCGGTCGAGAAATGTTATTACCTTACTCCAAATGCGATCCCCGCTCTCATCAGCCGCTCTGGCAGGCTACGGGGGGCAAAAAATTTCCGTTTCTCTCCTTCTCTGCAGAATCCGGTCTGGGGAGGATCCTCTCGAACACGTCATCGGTGAATCATGCCCGACGCGGTATGGACATCGCATTCACCGCCGATCTGGCCGCCACGCTGCTGGCAATGGTCAAAGCCGGGGACGGCATTGCCTGGCTGCCGGAAAGTCTGGCGGCCCCGGACGTTCAGGCCGGGACGATCGCCGCGGCGGCTTCACAGAAGAGCGGGTTATGGATACCCATTGATATCCGACTGTTTCGGCCTGCGGGCAGAATGTCCAGAGCAGTAGAAGAATTGTGGGGAATATTTGTGGATGAGCAGAGGTAAATACTCGCCAGGTAAAGAAGAATTATCCAGCCTGCAAAACGCGTCAGGCTGGATAACGCCAGAGGTTATTTACCCTGCATATATGGCGTATACACGCCGTTTAAGCTTTCGAGGAACGCCACGATATCGTCGATATCTTCCTGCGGCAGTTCTTTACCCACCTGATAACGCAGCATCAGTTTTACCGCGCCATCGAGCGTAGGCACATCACCGCGATGGAAATAAGGCGCGGTCAGCGCAACGTTACGCAAGCCCGGGACTTTTTGACGCAGCTTGTCACGTAATTCATTAGTGACGTTCATGCGGCCAATATCTGCGGCAGTGACCTCACCGAAATTAAAGTCCTTTTTCAACCCCAATGGCTCAAATGAGCGCCCGCCTAAAATAATACCGCCATGACAGGTCGCACACTTATTATCTTTAAACAATTGATAGCCATGTTTCTGCTGAGCAGTTAACGCCGCTTCATCGCCGCGTAGCCATTTATCAAACGGCGAATTTGGCGTAATTAGCGTTTTCTCAAACTCAGCAATCGCATCGGTAATATTATCCCCGCTGAATCCCTGCGGATAAACCGCGATAAACTCCTGCTTGAGTTGTGGATCCTTATCCAGTTTTTGGATAATTTCATCCCAGGATTTAGACGCCATTTCGATAGGGTTCAACGGCGGGCCGCCTGCCTGCGCCTGCAATGTTGGCGCACGACCATCCCAGAATTGTTCAACGTTGAAGACCGAGTTAAACACCGTCGGCGCATTAATCGGGCCAACGGCGCCGCCTACGCCGATCGACGTTTTCCGGCCATCCACGCCGCCTGCATTCAGGGCGTGGCAATGCGCGCAAGAAATCGTGCTGTCACCTGAAATACGCGGGTCGTGGTAAAGCGTAAAGCCAAGCGCTACTTTGCGGGCATCGGTTGGGATGCTTTCCGGTATCGGTTGTACCGGTTCATTACGATGCTGCGCGGCGGTATCGTTACTGGCGTAATACTGCTCACGCTGTTTCGCAATCCAGCCCAGGATCTCGGCTCGCTCCGTATCGCTGACCTTCCCGGCCCAGTGCAGCGCGGTATATCGCGTTGGCGGCATGGTGTCGTACTGCATCACCCATTCAATTTTATTCAGGTCGCTTTGCGAAACGGGTTTATCTGCGACCAGCGCCGCACGAACGGCTTCAAGATTGAATGATTTGTATCCCAGTTGAATATCATAATTCATCAACTGCTTAGCGACAGGAAAAGAAGAATAGAAAGGTAATTCAGCTGAAGGCGTGTGACAATAATCGCATCCTTTTTCGCGTAAAAATCCTAATACCTTATTATTTTCTTCCAGCGTAGAGGCCTGAACATCAGCCTGTTTGCTACGTTGATTATCGTGATACCACACATAACCGGATAATCCAAAATAACAAATCACGATGCCAGCTATGGCAATCGCGGTAAGACGGGTAATGATTTTCATTATTTTACCCTCACCGTTGTGAGTTATTGTGACCCAGAAAAATTAGAATAATTAATGCACAGTCTTTGTCAGACCTGACCATCATAGGAAATAAGGGGATTACTATTTTGATAAGTATCAAGCAATTACATGGAGGAGAACTATCAATAGAATAGCCTGCGCCTATTATAGAGATAAGGCGTTACCTGTCTCTGTTCACACCTCGTTGCAATCGAATGCTCTGAAAATGGAATATATTCAGATCATGCAGAATTTTGAATTATCCATTATTTTCATTGGGATAGTCTGATTCTTTAAATTTTGCTCAGCATTAAAACGTGATCAACCGCACGCTTTACTCACCCGACACCGAAGCGAATGTCTACGCTTAACTGACGACCGGGCAATAGCCTTCATCTTTCAACGTCCATCGGAGGTCTTTCTCATTATGCTCAACCAGAAACTACCCCACGCCCCTTCTGAAGAAATGACGATCGACATCGATCTGCTTTATGAAATGGATCCGTGCGAGTTAAAGCTGGATGAAATGATTGAGGCGGAGCCTGAGCCGGAGATGATTGAAGGACTTCCCGCTTCAGATGCGTTAACCCCTGCCGATCGTTATCTCGAACTGTTCGAACACGTCCAGTCATCCAAACTGTTTGCGGATAGTAAAACCTTCCCAGATTGTGCGCCCAAAATGGACCCGCTCGACATTTTAATTCGCTATCGCAAGGTTAAACGCCATCGGGACTTCGATCTGCGACGCTTCGTCGAGAACCATTTCTGGCTCCCGGAAACGCCCTCCAGCGAATACGTTTCTGACCCGGAAAGTTCGCTGAAAGAACATATCGATCAACTGTGGCCGGTGCTGACGCGCGAGCCGCAGGATCACATACCCTGGTCCTCGCTGCTGGCGTTACCGCAGTCATACATTGTGCCAGGCGGGCGTTTTAGCGAAACCTACTACTGGGATTCCTACTTTACCATGCTGGGTCTGGCAGAGAGCGGCCGCGAAGATCTGCTGAAATGTATGGCAGATAACTTTGCCTGGATGATTGAAAACTATGGTCACATCCCGAACGGCAACCGTACTTACTATCTGAGCCGCTCACAGCCGCCCGTTTTTGCCCTGATGGTGGAGCTGTTTGAAGAAGATGGTGTACGCGGCGCGCGTCGTTACCTTGATCATCTAAAAATGGAGTACGCGTTCTGGATGGATGGCGCCGATTCCCTGGTACTCAACCAGGCCTACCGCCACGTGATCAGAATGTCGGACGGCTCTCTACTTAACCGCTATTGGGACGATCGTGATACGCCGCGCGATGAGTCATGGCTTGAAGACGTCGAGACCGCCAAGCATTCGGGTCGCCCGCCCAATGAAGTGTATCGGGATTTACGCGCGGGCGCGGCTTCTGGCTGGGATTATTCATCGCGCTGGCTGCGCGACGCAGGCCGCCTTGCCAGCATACGCACCACGCAGTTCATCCCAATTGACCTGAACGCATTCCTCTACAAGCTGGAAAGCACTATCGCCAATATTTCCGCGCTGAAAGGTGACAAAGAAACGGAAGCGCTGTTTCGCCAGAAAGCCAGCGATCGTCGTGATGCGGTAAACCGCTATCTCTGGGACGATGAAAACGGCTGCTATCGCGATTACGACTGGCGGCGCGAACAAATGGCCCTGTTCTCTGCCGCCAGTATTGTGCCGCTGTATGTCGGTATGGCAACGCATGAACAAGCCGATCGGCTTGCTAACGCAGTTCGCAGTCGCCTGCTCACGCCCGGTGGCATTTTAGCCACGGAGCATGAAACCGGTGAGCAATGGGATAAACCCAACGGCTGGGCGCCGCTGCAGTGGATGGCGATCCAGGGCTTCAAACTGTACGGTGACGACCATCTCGGGGATGAAATTGCCCGTAACTGGTTGAAAACGGTGAATCTCTTTTATCAGGAACACCACAAGCTTATCGAAAAATACCACATAGCCGACGCCGCGCCGCGTGAAGGCGGCGGCGGGGAATATCCGTTGCAGGACGGCTTTGGCTGGACCAATGGCGTGGTGCGCCGACTCATCGGTTTGTATGGCGAACCCTAGCAGCTGACGGTCTGAGTCATCAGGCTTTCAGTTAATCGCATCGTACAGCTCGGCGTGAATTTTCTGCCATTTCTTGTTCTCAGGGCTTGGCTGGGCGCGAACACGCAGCTCGGCCTGCTCAAGATCATATTGCTGACGCGCAACGACCGCAGGCACGGAACAAAAACTTTGCAGATAACTTTTATGCAGCGAAGTGAGCGATGCCCCATTCGACATCGCATGGCTGAGCGTAGTCATAAACTGTCGGCATGGTTTGCTTTCATCCATCTGCGAAGGGTAACGCAGCAGCAGTCTCAACACCTCAGTATTGCCCGCCGAAAATGCCTGCTCCGTCCACGCCAGCTTCCAGTCCATCCCGCCCTGCAGGAACAGTGACGTCACGCGGGTGTCATTGCGATCGATAGCCGCCCGCATGTTAAAGGCATCCCAGGTGATGCCCATTCGGGTCACCGCCTCCCGTGCGCTGGGGGCATCGCGTCGCGGTTCCTCCTGCACAATTTCAACGGATTGTCCGGAAGACGACTGTGGCGCCGGCGAAGTGAATAACCAGAACGCACCCAGCGAAATCGCCAGCACCATCACGCCGACCGCTACCCACAACATACCGGAAATCAGCTGTTCACGTTCTTCCGCCGTGCGCTTGGCCCGCTTTTCCGGCGGATCAATACTGTCTGCGATTTCATGCTTATCGCCTCCCGCTTGCTCGTCTTTTTGCTTTGCTGTTTCCCAAAACTGGCGGACCATGGCCTCATCAGATTCCAGATACGACGCAGGATTAATGCGCGTACGCCGTTCTTCAAATGCCCGTTGCACAGGATGAGTTATCTGTCGGTACTGGTAGTCCAGCAACATCAGTTGTACCGACGTCAGCGGCTGCTGCGCGATAACGCAGTTACGAGCCAGGCGGCAATCATCCAAAAACATGCGTAGCGTGATACGCGGCTCAACAAATGACATGAGCACCGAAGTATCGTTAAAAATCTGCGTAAAGTGGCGAACGAATAATTTCTTATCGACGACCATCAGCGCCAGCTCGCTAAACATCATACCGTCCAGCGCATCTCGTCCTTCGCCCAACTTTAGCCAGCGACGCAGACGTTCACCACCAAAGTGCTGTTTCAGAAAGCTGTTGAGAGGATGTTGATCCGGCCATACCCGTGCAATCAGAGATTTGAGGGTTAATTCTATTGCGCGAAGTTGACGCTGCGCCCGCATCTGAGCATCCGGCTCCACAGGTGCAATTTCGGTTTGATACTTCAGGATGGGCTGTTGCTGGCGTAATTGTTCCAGAGAAGCCACAAAGCGCAGCGCTGAAATCAGCTGGTTTTCACTGACGTCCTGGCCATTTTCATATTGGGGTACACTCTGTTGAAGATGACGTAGCCGCAGAGTGAACTGGCTCAATTGCGCATCATTCATCTGCAACCGTCTGGCGACAGCCCCCCAGCCGCCCAGATTCAGTCGTGCCTGATCCAGTTGTTCGAGAAACCACCGTGGGTCTTTGCCTTCTGCGGCATGTACGCCTAGCAGCAGTAATATTTCTACCGACGCCTGGCGGATAATCCCCAGACAATGTTCAAAGGGTGTACATGTCGCTTGTAACGCGCTATTGGTCATCATCTTCCCTAAAAGGACCCAAAACGTGCGGCCTCACCATGGTATGTAATTATCTTTTTTAAACGCAACGTTGTGCCGATGTAGACTAGAACACATTCATATAGCAAATAAATAAGTTTTACAGTGACTTCCGCACAATCATTGAAAATTATTCTGGAGATAAGCCTGTGCCTGTACTGCAAACATCACGTCTGCTCTGCCGCCCACTGACAGAAAATGACTGGACGTTCTTCTTAACGCTACAGCAGAACCCAGATGTGATGCGGTTTGTCGCTGACGCACGTACTGAAGAGGAAATACGGACAGCCTTCGACTCCCGCCTGCCTGAATGGTTTCCCGGCAGCCCGCACTGGCTATGTTTGCTCCTGTGCGATAAGACATCGGGAGCACCGCTTGGCGTGACAGGATACATTCAGGAGAGCAATGAGTGTGCCGAGGTTGGCTTTCTGCTCGCCCCAGAGGCGCAGGGTAAAGGGTATGGCGTTGAATCTCTGCATGCCGTGTGTGAATACGCATTTGCCAGCGGCGGTCTGCGGCGACTGACCGCCTGTGTCACCGCAGGAAACGAAGCCTCACGGCGTCTGTTGGAAAAGGTCGGGTTCATTCATGAAGGCACGCTACGCGCAAGCTACTGGCTACATCATACCTGGCACGATGACTGGATTTTTGGTCTGTTAAAACAGGAATATCAGCCGCCCACGGCATAGGTCGTTTTGCGGTAAATACTGGCTGTCAGGCAACTAGCGTAACGGCGTGTTTTTTTTAGAATAGGTCTCTTTGCACAGAGACTATTATGCCGCTGCGTTCGACGCATTTCACGCCCGCTTGTATTGCATTTATTAAGCAATGGCAGGGCTTGTCGCTGGAAAAGTATCAGGACAAAAAAGGCATCTGGGTCATTGGCTACGGACACGAAATCACCGCCAATGAATCCTTTGATACCCCAATTACGGTGATGCAGGCAGAAACATTGCTGCTCGCAGATATGAGGATCTGCGAGGCATTCATTCATAAGGAAATGACGCAAATAAAAGACAGGTTTCAGCTGGAAGCATTAATTACGTGGATATTCAGTGTGGGAATTACCCAATTTTGCGCTAAAAATATCTGGCCAGTGTCTATTTCACAGCCAGAAACATTCTGACTGTGAAATATGTTCCTAGTAAATGGTGTTGTTTAACATCATTGCCGCCTGCGTACGGTTTTTTACCTCCAGGCGCTGGTACAACGATTCAAGATGGGCTTTTACCGTTCCGGTACTGATATTTAACAGTCGACCAATTTGTTTATTAGATTCTCCGGCGGCCAGCATGGTCAAAATCTCCCGCTGACGCGCGCTGAGCAATCTGATATTTTGCCCACCGCTTTCGGTAGCGGTTATGCAGTCTCTGGGGATAAACATCATACCCATCGCGACGCTATTGAGGGCCAGCGTAAAGGTTTCCACGTCAGAATCGCGCGGAACAATGGCCAGCACGTTCAGTTTAGTGACCTCTTGCAGCCATTTTTTACGGCAGTCCGTTGCGGTCACCAGCACCTTCACCATCGCAAAGCGCTCTGCTATCTGTTGCAGCAAGCTACAGCAGAACTCAGCATCAAGGTCGCCATCCAATATAACTAATGCCTCGGGTTTATCTTCCAGCGTCAGCCAAAGTTCATCTGCCTGACTGACACCCTGAACATCCACTCCTGGAATACGTTGCTGCAAACTTACATTCATTCCATGAATAAATATTGACTGCCTGTCAAACATTACTACCTGCATTATTTATCTCCATCCGAATAGGATATTAGCCTTAACATGCGGAAGGGTATTACCCATAGGGTAAAATAAGAAGTCACCATTTGGCAGGGGGCCATTTTACCGATAGACGGAGAAGAAAGAAGCAGAAGTTATGAATAGTTACAGCTCAACCCGAAGGATCATACAAAGGAGCAAAAACAGGTTCGAAAATTAGGGAAAGTCTTAATATTCGACGCTCATGATAAGACAATGAATATTAATTAATATGATTTTATATTTTTAGCTAAAAATAAGATATCTACGACAATGGATAAATCTGTTACAAAATACAATCTAGCATTAAGTGCTTATTCAACGCATGCCGTGACCTGTTGAATAAGCACCTTATGGGTTTACAGGAACATTCCGCCGGATACCTCGATACGCTGTGCCGTCATCCAGGCCAGTTCATCGCTGAGCAGCGCAGCAATGGCATCGCCGATATCATCCGGCAAACCAACGCGTCCCAGCGCCGTTTGCGATGCAATGTACGCATTCAATTGCGCATTATCCCGCACATTTCCGCCGCTAAAATCCGTTTCTATTGCGCCTGGCGCAATAATATTCGCCGTTATACCGCGCTCTCCCAGCTCTTTTGCCTGATAACGGGTTAACACTTCCATCGCACCTTTCATGGCTGCGTATGCGCTGTAACCCGGTAGCGCAAAGCGGGCAAGTCCGGTCGAGACATTGAGGATGCGACCACCTTTATTCATCAGCGGTAGCAGGCTCTGCGTCAGGAAAAAGGGGCCCTTAAAATGGATGTTCAAAAGTTGGTCAAATTGCGCTTCAGTAAATGCCGGATACGGTGCGTTAATGCCGATTCCGGCATTGTTCAATAAATAATCAAACACGTTACTTTGCCACTGCGTTTGTAACGTTCCCTGCACCTGTTGAACAAACTGAGGGAATGTAGAAATATCACCGACATTCAACGGTAATGCCGCTGCTTTACCGCCAGATTGGCGTATTTCATCCACAACCTGCTGCGCTTCTTTTTCATTACTGTTCCACGTCAGGATAATACCGATTCCTTTACTCGCCAGCTTCAGCGCCGCGTTTTTACCGAGTCCACGGCCGCCGCCAGTCAACAATGCGATACGTTGCGTCATAAGAAACCTCATTTCAGGTGTTGTGAAGATTGAGACAAAGCTTATTAGGTGATAGAAGAACAATAAATACTGCTAACTGCGCATTACTGTTTCATTTAGAACAACAATAGGGCATGAGAATGGATAAAATTCACGCAATGCAGTTGTTCATCCGCGTCGCAGAACTGGAGAGCTTTTCGCGTGCCGCAGACACCCTCGGACTTCCTAAAGGTAGCGTATCGCGCCAGATCCAGGCTCTGGAAAATCATCTGGGCACGCAGTTGTTGCACCGCACAACACGCCGCGTTCAGCTCACGCAAGACGGCATGATCTATTACGAACGCGCGAAAGATCTGTTGAGTAATCTGGATGAGCTGGATGGGTTGTTCCATCACGATCCGTCCAGCATCAGCGGCAAGCTGCGCGTTGATATGCCGGTCGGTGTAGCAAGAAACCTGGTGATGCCCCGCTTACCGAGCTTTTTGCATCAGTATCCAGGCCTGGAACTCGAACTCAGCAGCAGCGACCGTCTGGTGGATTTGATCCGCGAAGGTTTCGACTGTGTGGTACGCGTGGGTACGCTGAAAGATTCAGGGCTGATTGCGCGCCCACTGGGGAAACTCACGCAGATTAACTGCGCCAGCCCGCAATACCTCGCCCGCTTTGGTTATCCGGAAAATCTGGAGGATCTTGCCTCGCATGCAGTGGTGCATTACTCGGTCAATTTGGGAACGCGTGCGCAAGGTTTCGAAGTGGCGACAGAAAACGGCACGCAATGGGTTAAAACCGGCGGCATGCTAACGGTAAACAGTACCGAAACCTATCACGCGGCATGCCTTGCCGGTCTGGGCATTATTCAGGTGCCGCGCGTTGGCATGCGTGATGCCCTGCGCGCCGGTACGCTGGTCGAAGTGTTGCCGCAATATCGCGCCGAGCCAATGCCAGTCTCTTTGCTTTATCCGCATCGGCGCAACCTCTCCCGCCGGGTACATCTGTTTATGGAATGGCTGACTGGCGTGATGAAAGACTATGTGGATTAGTCCATTTTTCAGGATGCGCCCCTGAGCAGGCTATAATGTCATGAGTGAACAAAATAAGGACAACCGATCGGATGACGCAGGAACAAGACGCAAAACACCCTACGCCAGAACATAAATCAGCCTCCGCCTCGCCGGAGAAAAACGCTAAAGCGAACCAGGCGCTGAAAACCGCGCTGACCTTCGCCGATAAAATTCAACGCCAGCCCATCATCGCCCATCTTATTCGTGCCGCAGAGCGGTTTAACGATCGTATGGGAAATCAGTTTGGCGCCGCCATTACCTACTTCTCGTTTCTGTCGATGATCCCAATCCTGATGGTGTCGTTTGCCGCCGCGGGTTTTATTCTCGCTTCGCACCCTACGCTGTTGCAGGATATCTTCAGCAAGATTCTGCTGAACGTCAGCGATCCGACGCTCGCCTCTACGCTGAAAAACACCATCAATACCGCCGTTCAGCAGCGTACGACCGTAGGTTTGGTTGGGCTGGGTATCGCGCTCTATTCCGGCATTAACTGGATGGGGAACCTGCGCGAAGCGATTCGTGCCCAGTCGCGGGATGTTTGGGAACGTACGCCGCAGGATCAGGAAAAAATTTGGGTCAAATATCTGCGTGATTTTGTTTCCTTGATTGGCTTACTGGTTGCGCTGATTGTTACTCTGTCCATTACCTCTATCGCCGGTTCCGCCCAGCAGATGATTATCTCTGCGCTGTATCTCGACGGCATCGAATGGCTGAAGCCCGCCTGGCGGCTGATCGGCCTGACCATCTCTATTTTCGCCAACTACTTGCTGTTCTTCTGGATTTTCTGGCGGCTACCGCGTCACCGACCGCGTAAGAAAGCGCTCATTCGAGGTACCTTTATCGCGGCGCTGGGGTTTGAAGTCATCAAAATGATCATGACGTATACGCTGCCATCACTGGTGCAGTCGCCGTCGGGCGCGGCATTTGGTTCCGTGCTTGGACTGATGGCGTTCTTCTACTTCTTCGCTCGTCTGACCCTGTTTTGCGCAGCCTGGATTGCCACGGCGGAATACAAAGACGACCCGCGTATGCCGGGGAAAACACACCGCTAATCTTTGTTAACTGGCCGGATGGGGCTGCGCTGATCTGGCCTACGGGAGAGTTTTGTTGGCCGGATAAGCGCAGCGCCATCCGGCAATTATAATGCCGCCTGCTCTCACTGATTTAGTGAATAAATCCAACCCGTAACTTTTATTTAACCAAAAACCAGTTTTATCATCCAAGTTTTAAATTGTGTGAAGCATTTCATGGAAGTGAAATCTCAAGCCTAAAAATTATCCCCTTTTTGCTCTATTTTTGACCGATCTCAAAGTTTGTTACAGATTGAAATGTCTCTTTTGCTGTGCGTAATATGACCTTTCGTTCGGCCAAAAATAAGAAAATATTATGCAAGCAACAGCCACAACACTCGACATCGAACAGGAACACACCCCGGTCAACTCGCGCAATAAAGTTGTCGTCGCCTCGCTCATTGGCACCGCCATTGAGTTCTTCGACTTCTATATTTACGCCACCGCCGCGGTGATCGTGTTCCCGCATATCTTCTTCCCGCAGGGGGATCCGACCGCGGCTACGCTACAGTCCCTCGCCACTTTTGCTATCGCCTTTGTGGCCCGACCAATCGGTTCCGCGGTGTTCGGACATTTCGGCGATCGTGTCGGCCGTAAAGTCACGCTGGTTGCTTCACTGCTTACCATGGGGATCTCGACAGTCGTCATTGGCCTGCTGCCGGGCTATGAAACTATCGGCATTTTCGCCCCACTGCTGCTGGCGCTGGCGCGTTTTGGTCAGGGTTTAGGTCTGGGCGGTGAATGGGGCGGCGCAGCGTTGCTGGCGACGGAAAACGCGCCACCGCGCAAACGCGCGCTGTACGGATCATTTCCGCAGCTGGGCGCGCCTATCGGTTTCTTCTTCGCCAACGGTACCTTTCTGCTGCTCTCCTGGCTGCTGACCGACGAACAGTTCATGAGCTGGGGCTGGCGCGTACCGTTTATCTTCTCCGCGGTGCTGGTGATTATCGGTCTGTACGTCCGCGTTTCGTTGCATGAATCCCCGGTCTTCGCCAAAGTAGCCGCGGCGAAAAAACAGGTGAAAATCCCGCTGGGTACTCTACTGACAAAACATGTTCGCGTGACGATCCTCGGCACGTTCATCATGCTGGCGACCTATACGCTGTTCTATATCATGACCGTCTATTCGATGACGTTCAGTACCGCCGCAGCGCCTGTAGGGCTTGGCCTGCCGCGTAATGAAGTGTTGTGGATGCTGATGATGGCGGTCATTGGTTTTGGCGTCATGGTGCCGGTGGCGGGCCTGCTGGCCGATGCGTTTGGTCGCCGCAAGAGCATGCTCATCATCACCACGCTGATCATTCTGTTTGCGCTTTTTGCCTTTAAACCGCTGCTCGGCTCTGGCAATCCGGTGCTGGTGTTCGCCTTCCTGTTGCTGGGCTTAAGCCTGATGGGTCTGACATTTGGCCCGATGGGCGCACTGCTGCCGGAGCTGTTCCCGACCGAAGTGCGCTACACGGGGGCGTCGTTCTCATACAACGTTTCGTCGATTCTCGGCGCATCGGTTGCCCCATACATTGCTGCATGGTTGCAGGCGAATTATGGTCTGGCGGCTGTTGGTACGTATCTGGCATCGATGGCGGCATTAACGCTGATTGCACTGCTGTTGACCCACGAAACCCGCCATCAGTCGTTGTAATTCTTTTGCCGGATGCGGCGTAACCACCTTATCCGGCCTGGGTTGAGCATGAAATCCAGGCCGGATAAACATCCGGCCAGACATCACTTCTTCATCTGTGACAGGATCGTCCGGCACTGATTCGCGTCACCCTCTGACGGCGAAATCAGCGCCAACAAGGCTGCCGCGGGAGTAACTAACGTGGCTAATGCGGCAGCAACCGCACCGCGCGCAATCAGCGGTCCGGCCTTCACGCCAGCCTGCGGATTCTTAAAGGTGCCGCGAACATACAGCGGCGAACGCAGAGTAATAATACGAATCCCTTTGCTCTCCGGATCGATGGTTAAATCCAGTTGCTCCGACGCAAAGCTCGCCGTACCAGTGACATTAATGACTGCGTTTTCCGTGTCGAAAGCAAAAATCTGCGGACGCGCCACGCCGTTAACAATATCCAGATTCGCCGCCGCGCAGTTCACCCGCACTTCGTCATCACCAAATATCTGCCCGACAAGATAGTTCCCCAGATTCAAGCCCACAATTTCCATCAGATTCCGGCTGATCAAGCCGTCATTCATCAGCAGTTTCAGGTTGCCATTGCTGTTACCCAGCAGCGCCGCTACCGAGTTTCCACTTCCGCTAAACCGGGCGTCCCCGTTCATTTCACCGAGCGTTTTCTGCATCAGTTCCACATCGGGCATCAGCGCTTTTAGCTTCAGCCGCCGCGCCTGAATATCCGCCTGCCCCCGCATCGGCTTTTTATCCCCTTCCAGATGGATGCTGGAGACAATGCTGCCTCCCGCAAGACCAAATTTCAGCGGTTGCAGGCGCAGGTCAGCATTTTTCAGGATGATATGAGTGGAGAGATCGCTGATCGGCAGGCTACTGCCATGCTCAATACGCCGTCCTTTGAAACGCACGTCAGCGTCCATCACGTTCCATTTATCGGTTTCAAAACGGTCATACGGCAAGACCTTGTCCGCTGGCTGAACGCTCTTCTCACCTTTGCGCTGTTCAGATTGTTTTGCCCGTTCCGCCCCTTTGCCTGAATCCACCCCGATCAGCGGCCCCAAATCGGCCAGCCTCAGCTGGCGTGATTCCACATCGCCCTTCAGCATGGGTCGCGGCTTACCGGTGGTGTAGGCCAGCGTTCCGTGAATATCGCTGTCGCCAATGCGGCCATTGAAATCGCGATAATCAAAAACAGAGGATTTTTCCGGGTCAATTTTCGCCACCAGACGTCCGTCGGTTTCAAACGGCGGCGTATCCGGGAGCAGTACGCCGGTCAAATCGTACAAATCCCCTAGCGAATCTCCCGAGAATTTAAGCCGCAGATCCGCCCCGCCCATATTCATCGGATCGTTTATCGTGCCGATAAACGCTACGCGCGTATTGCCCGAACGGAAATCAGCCTGAATCGGGAAAGGCGTATCTTCGCCACGCAGCGCCAGCATTCCGCCTATTTTTCCGCTACCGCTTAGCGGTTCGCCGTTATATCGCCCTTGCGCTTTCAGCCCAAACACGTAGTCCTCGACGCGGGCGTTGCTCTCTTTACCTTTTGCGCCGGTCACTTCGCTAAAGGGCAACGGTTTACCCAGCGGATCGACCAGGATCTCAATCTCCGACTTCGTCACCTTATCGTTAATGGCGATACGTCCCTGGTCGAACAGAATGTTATCCAGCCGGAAAGACCATGCTGATGGCGGCGCATCAGGATCGCGGTTTTCGTCCCCAGCTAAGTTAAAGGTCCAGTTATTGTTTTTCTCCGACAGGCGGATCAGCCGCGCATCGGGTTTGACCAGCTTGACCCACGGGAGCCAGACGGTTTTTGTCAGCAGTGCCAGCGGGGCGAGCGTAGCTTCAACACGCGGAAGATGCACCATGGTGACGTCGGGAATGTCCGGCGGGTTGCCGAGGATAATATCTTCAGCATGAACATGCGGCCACGGAACCCAGCTACGCCAGCCAGTTTCCTGCTTCTGGCGTTCCCAAACCACGCCCAGGTCACCCCGTATAGCAAAGGGCCGGTTGAGTTCTGTAGAGACTTTCTGGTTGATGGTCGGTTTGAGCCGGTTCCAGTCAAATGTCGCAATCACAATGATGAGTACGACGATCAACAACAAGAAAACCCCTATTACTGAAGTGGTTATTTTACCTGTTCTCGTCATGTCTAACCTCCTTACTTCCTTCCTTGCCTGTCCTAAAGATAGTCCAGCAGGATGAAAAGGAGGTGCACTACGCCCTCATCAAAGCGACAGGATCACCTCTTCAAGCGTATCCAGAGGCACTGGACGAGAGAGAAAATAGCCTTGCGCAGCGAAAGCCGGTGAGTTTTGCACATCGCGCCACTCTTCCAGCGTTTCAACGCCTTCGACAATGACACCGCGGCAATAGCGGTTCATGAGCTGTAATAGTAGTGTGAAGAGATTACGTCCCTCCGGCGTCTTGCGCAGCATGACGAACAGATCCCGCGCCACTTTGATATAGTCATAACTCACTTCACTTAGCGCCGAGAAGTTCGCCATTCCGGTACCAAAGTCATCCAGCCAGAGCGGGCCGAACTCGCACATTGAGGCGAACGACGACCCCTTCGGCAAGCGGATATGTTCCACCAGCTCAAAACGCAGCCACGGCAGGCCTTCAATTATTTTCAGGATTTCGGGATCCTGACGCATCGCAATGAGTGTTGGTCCATCGACATTCACTGAAGCCAGCAGGTTGTTGGCTCTGAAAAAGCCCCCTTTCAGCTCAAGCTGCAGAAGTTGCTCTTTCACTACATCAACACGATGCCGTACAGCCACTTCAGCAAAATAGCGGTCTGGTGCAATACGTTGGGAAGGGTTATCAGGATGGCTCACGACGGTCAGCAGTTCAACGGCCATCAGCCGTCCGTTGGTCTGGTAAATTGGCTGGTAGGTGTAAGCACGCTCGCACTGCAGCCAATAGCGTCTTTCCAGCAAGCTTTCAATACTCGCATCGGGCGTAATGAGCTGCTGGGTAACCTGCTTTATCATCTGAGATGTCCTGTAAATAAGAGTGTGACTGACCGGACTCGTCAAAGGTTATCGGCGCTCAGACGAAGAACTTTACGTTCAGCTGTGCGCAAAAATAAAAACTAAGCGGCAAAAACAACGCAGAACACGTGCTGGCTCAAAAAAATAATGGAACGATGTTTTAATATAGTTGACCACTTAACACCCACAGCGCACACTAACGCTAATTTTTTTCAGAGCAGGTTACGACTATGTCCAGAAAGATTGCCGTGATTGGCGAATGCATGATTGAGCTGTCACAGAAAGGCGCTGACGTTCAGCGCGGATTCGGTGGCGACACGTTGAATACATCCGTTTATATCGCCCGTCAGGTCGATGCGGCGGCACTTTCCGTACACTATGTGACTGCACTGGGTACCGACAGTTTTAGCCAACAAATGCTGGAGTCCTGGCAGGGTGAAAACGTAGACACTTCATTAACCCAGCGCATGGAAAACCGCCTGCCAGGTCTCTACTACATTGAGACCGACAGCACTGGCGAGCGCACCTTCTATTACTGGCGTAATGAAGCCGCCGCAAAATTCTGGCTGGAGAGCGAGCAGTCTGCCGCGATTTGCGAAGAGCTGGCAACATTTGACTACTTGTATCTGAGCGGAATCAGCCTGGCGATTTTAAGCCCGGCAAGCCGTGACAAGCTGCTGTCATTGCTGCGTGAATGCCGTGCCAACGGCGGAAAGGTCATTTTTGACAATAACTACCGCCCACGTCTGTGGAGCAGCAAAGAAGAAACCCAGCAGGTGTATCAGCAGATGTTGGAATGCACCAATATCGCATTCCTGACGCTGGACGATGAAGACGCACTGTGGGGTGAAAAACCCGTTGCCGAGGTGATTGCCCGTACTCACGCAGCTGGCGTTCAGGAAGTGGTAGTGAAGCGCGGCGCAGACTCTTGCCTGGTTTCCATTGCAGGCGAAGAACTGATCGACGTTCCGGCCGTTAAATTGCCGAAAGAGAAAGTGATCGATACCACTGCGGCCGGAGACTCCTTCAGCGCCGGGTATCTGGCGGTCCGTCTGACCGGTGGCGATGCCGCCGAAGCCGCAAAACGCGGCCACCTGACGGCAAGCACCGTCATTCAGCATCGTGGGGCGATTATCCCCCGCGACGCCATGCCGCAATAATTTATTGTTCCTGTAGGCCGGATAAGGCGTTAACGCCGCATCCGGCACTGGGTAAGCCGGGAGCGCTTCACTTGCCCGGCTTACAGGTTACGATACCCTTTACTGTACAGGCGGGATATCCGTCACTTCAGGGTGTGATTCATCCGTTTCAACAGACGTTGCCGCTGCGGTAACGGGCGCCATAATGCTATCCCACGTCGCCTGCAGATCCTTCATATTGAATTCAGGTTCACCCTTCGGCTGCAGCAGAATTAACGCCATATCTTGCGACAGCTGCTGACGCAGGTCCTGATTCAGCATCTCAACGCTCAGGCTGTTGAGGAAGCTCTGGCGTAAACGCTGGTACTGTTCAGGCGCAATATCCACCACCTGATTTTGCAGCGAGCGCAAACGCTGGCTGATCAAAATATCGGTATCGGTACGACCATAGGTGGCAAACAGCTTCTGCAGTTCCAGATTCTTTTGCGCTACCAGCGCATTGAACTCTTCTTCCGGCAGTCCCTTATCACGCACTTTCGCCAGCTCACGCGCAACCGTACCCAGATTGGCGTTCAGCTTATCGTTCGGCGACTCAACGTTAATCGCGCACTGCGCGCGCAGGAACAGCACCCGGCAGTCAAATCCGAGGCCAATGTCTTTGGCATTGTTTTTGGTTAGCTCTTGCTGAATGTGCCAGAACAGCGCCTCACGAGCTAAATCAGCGCGCCAGTAACGTAACAGCGCGGCAGATTCACGGATCGGCTGCCACGGCGTATCCCACATAATAGACAGGCGATCCTGGCGTACCGCATCGGTCATAATACTCACGGCTTCTGCTCGCAGCGGAGAGAGCGTGGGAACCGGTGCAGGCGTTTCGCGTTTTCCTTTTAACTCGCCAAAGGTTTTATTGATTTGCTCAGCTACGCTGCGTGCATCAACGTTACCGACGATGATCAGCGTCATCGCGTCCGGGGTATACCATTTCTGGTAGAAAGACTGAATTTTCGACGCGTCTACCGGCGTTTTCAGCGGATCGGCGGGATCGTGCCCCAGCAGGGTCGATCCCTTCAGACGGTAACGCCACCACCCTTCTTTGGTATCTGACGGCCAGGTTGCAACCATGTCTTCGCTATTCAGCGCATGATTGACCGTTTCAGAGGTGATGCTCAGTTTACCGGAGATATTTGCCAGATAAGAAAGTGACTCTTTCAGTAGGTCGTTACGGCTGTTAGGCAGACTGAGGTTATACAGCGTTGAATCATAGGAAACGATAACCGGCGGCATGGGACGTTTGGGATCGAACCCCTGCTGCCACAGTGAACGGGCTTGCGTGGCATCGAGGCCACCGCTTTGCGTCAGCGCGATACGCGGGATCGCATGGCTGAAACCACTCTGTTGCGCACTTTCGGTGAGTGAACCGGTATTGACCAGCAAGCGAACCTCAATACGGTCGCTCGGACGCTGGGGAGTGGCTAACACTTGCCACTGTAAACCATTTGCCAGCGTGCCCTGTTGCCACGCTGGATCAGGCTGGAGCGCATCTGCCTGCACATAGCCGGCAGTGGCCATCATCAGCAAGCCGCCCGCTAAAAGTCGAATTTTTGTGCCCTGCATGTGAACCCCTGATCAACTATCCTGGAAATAAAAAGACAGCCCTCGAAAGGACTCTCTGAATATGACGTTAAAAACACTTCGTGTTAGACCGCGAGAACATAAAAATGTCACGGAAGAAGTGAAAAAATCCCGAGCCGCCGAATCGACGGTTTCAGGCACAGGGGGTAATTATGCGCAAACGCCCGCAGTCCTGGAAGGGACTACGGGCATAAGTGACGAGATTAAGAGGATAAATCGTGCGTTTTGCCATCCGGCGCACGATTATTCAGCGTGTCATCCAGCTTTTTGGTATCCAATTCTTTCACCCATTTAGCCACAACGACAGTTGCAACACCGTTACCAATCAGGTTGGTCAGCGCACGGGCTTCAGACATGAAGCGGTCAATACCAAGAATCAGTGCCAGGCCTGCAACCGGTAAATGCCCCACCGCAGAGATAGTCGCGGCCAGAACAATGAAGCCACTCCCGGTCACACCCGCTGCACCTTTTGAGGAGAGCAGGAGCACCACCAACAGGGTTATCTGATGGAAGATATCCATGTGGCTGTTGGTCGCCTGAGCGATAAACACCGCCGCCATCGTCAGATAGATTGATGTCCCATCAAGGTTAAACGAGTAGCCCGTGGGTATAACCAATCCGACAACCGACTTCCGACAGCCCAGTTTTTCCATCTTATCGAGCATACGCGGCAGCGCAGACTCGGAAGAAGAAGTACCTAGAACGATCAGCAGCTCTTCACGGATATAGCGGATGAATTTAAAGATACTGAAGCCGGTTGCGCGCGCAATTGAACCCAGCACCAGCACCACAAACAGAATACAGGTGATGTAGAAGCAGATGATTAGCTGACCCAGTTGCACCAGCGTTCCGACGCCATATTTACCGATGGTAAAGGCCATAGCACCGAAAGCACCGATAGGCGCCAGGCGCATGATCATATTGATGATGCCGAAAATAACCTGCGAGAAACTTTCAATCACGTTGAAAATCATCTGGCCCTTGCTGCCCAGACGATGCAGCGCAAAACCAAACATTACTGCAAACAGCAATACCTGCAGGATGTTACCGCTGGCAAACGCGCCAATGACGCTCGCCGGGATAATATCCATCAGGAAACCTACGATCCCCTGGTCTTTTGCCTGTTCGGCGTAAATCGCAACCGCTTTGGCATCCAGCGTCGCCGGATCGACGTTCATCCCGGCACCGGGTTGCACCACGTTAACAATGATAAGACCGATGATCAGCGCAATCGTACTGACCACTTCAAAATAAAGCAGTGCAACCGCACCGGTGCGGCCTACAGCTTTCATACTTTCCATGCCTGCAATGCCGGTAACGACAGTACAGAAGATGACAGGTGCGATGACCATCTTGATGAGCTTAACGAAGGCATCACCAAGCGGTTTCATTTGGGCGCCTAATTCAGGGTAGTAATGGCCAAGGAGAATACCAATGGCAATCGCTGTCAGGACCTGAAAGTAAAGGCTTTTGAATATAGAGGTTTTCATAGGGTGTCCTTAAAGTAAAAACCACAGGTCTTGTAAGGTTTTGTTTAACCTGCGGCCTTAAAGTAACACCCACACAACTTGACAGAAATGTACCTGGATCATAATTGATACAAAAATGTTAAAAATTTTGAGCTGGCTCGCACAAGCGAGACCTTTTTTAACTTTTGTAATCAGCGCTTTCCGGCGCCAGATAACGTTCTTCGAAGATATTTGCCGGAACCGGTCTGGCAAACAGGAACCCTTGTGCCACTTCCACCCCGGCTTGTGATAGCCATTCACGCTGCGCTTCGGTTTCGACACCTTCGGCGATCATCTGCAAATTAAGGCTGTGGGCCAACTGAATGATGGCGGAGATCATGCTGCAATCCTCAGGTACTCCGTCGACAAACATCTTATCGATTTTGAGGACATCCACCGGTAGCGACTTCATGTGCTGCAGCTGTCGCAGGCCCGCATACCCCATGCCAAAGTCATCCAGTGCGATACGTACTCCCGCATTACGCAATGGGCGCAAAATGACCACCGCGGCGTGGGGATCATCGATATGTCGGCTTTCAGTCACTTCCAGGATCAACGTACCAGGCTTGATACGATAGCGGTTTAACAACTCCAGCAGGTCCGAGACCATACTCGGGTGCATCAGCTGTAGTGCGGACAAATTCACCGACAGCGGCAGCATCAGACCCCGTTCCTGCCACGCTGACAGCTGGCGACACGTCTCTTCCAACACCCAGTAACCAACCGTCACCATCAGGCCGCAGGACTCAATCCTGTCGATTAACCCTTCGGGCAGCTCCCAGCTTCCATCCGGCTGCTGCATCCGCAATAATGCTTCTGCGCTCAATACCTTACCGCTGGACATTTCCACCTGCGGCTGCATCCAAAGCGCGAACTGCTGGTTATCCAGCGCGCTGAGAATATCGTTCTCTTCCGTCAAACGCTGCTGCGCCTCTTCCATCTGTAACGGATCAAAGAACTGAATTTGATTTTTACCCTTATGGCGCGAGGTTAACACGGCCGACAGGGCGCGGCGGTAAAGCTGTTCTGCGGTCAAATCACCATAGAACATCGCTACCCCAATGTTGCAGGTAGGACGCAGTTGAATACCCTGAATAGGTAATCGCTCGTTAACGATAGTGAGTACTTGCTGACCTAGAGTAATAGCGTGCCAGGGTTCTTTTACACCATGGGCGATGATGGCGAAGTCATAGCCACTCACCTGGGAAAGCACCATCCTGGGGGCTAATACCGACTTGAGTTTTTCGACCAGCGTAAGCAGCAGGATTTCCCGCTGAGTTTCAGTTAACACCCCCGCGGTGTCACGTAGGGTTTCGCAGGTGACAATCATCAGCGCCGTCGTCTGCTGGCGGGTAACAACCTGCTCCAGCAACCCCATTAAAAACGACTTATTGGGCAGTTCGGAAACCGGGAAACGCATTGCAAAGTCGCTTTGCTCTTCGCTATGTCGCTGAATCAACTGCTGATTAAGATTGTAGCTACGCACCAGCATACCAATCTCATCATCCTGATGTAGACGCGGCAATGCCAGTTGATAGCCAATCAGATCCTGCTGTTGGATGTCGTTCAGCTCACGGGCAATTTTACGTAAGGGGTGCACAATCAAGCGGTTAATGCACCAGGAGATGGCGACGGTCAGTATTAACGACAAAAGTAAGTAAATGGTCACTAACGTCGAGAGCGTACTCATCACGAATTTGTACATGCGGTACGAATCCGCCTGCAGTACCAGATACGCCAGCGGTTGCGGGTTAGCTGAACGCTCAAGAGAATAGATCGGCAGCGAAATTTGTACCGGAAGCTCAAACAGGCGAGTCACCGTAACAGGAACGGGGCGTTCAGGGATAAAGCTCATCCGCAACGCCTGAAACTGATTGGGCAGCACCACATCGGCGCGACTTACCACGCCCGCTGGCCGAATACTTTTTAAAATGGCTTCCGCTTCGGGAATATCCCCTTTCAGGATAGTGTCCGACAGAGGCTCACGGACGGAGCGAGCGATACTTTCCAGTTGCGTAGCCGTGTTATAGCGGTTTTGCTGGACCAGATGGAACAACAAAACGGTGCAAAAAATAAAAACGAACACCATAACAACGGCCGCAACCATTGCCATCTGCTTAATTGTTAACGAGCGACTGACACGCAAACTGACTCTCCACGGATAGACGAAACTGCCGTCAGAGTATACCCGATCGTAGCGGTATTAAGAGAGGCGGTATCTGAAAACTTCCCAGCGTGCATTATCGCGACAGGATAGGCACCTGGCGACGAGATTTATCTGCATTTAAGCCGAAAAAGGCCGCAAGGTCGCCCCCTGCGGCCTGGTTCGGGCGCATGTTGCCATCACGGCAGGCAGACGCCCACAAAGCGCATTACTTCCTGTTACGCAGCCAGCTCACAATCAGGCTGGCAATGGTGCCAGCGATGATGGGAGCCGCTAAATCGTGCCAGAAGGCCACGCCTAACTGTGCGAGCGTCATATAGCCGCCTGTGTTGCAATGGCAACTGTTCGCGGCTATCCTTAACTTGTCTGGAGTCAAGTTAGCCCCCGTCTTGTTGCCTGGTTTATACCGAACAACGTGCGGGGGTTTTCTCTTTCCAGCAACCGATGCCGCCGGGGATCAAGCCCCCGCAACATTGCGCCTCACCGGGAATTCCCGGCTTGCCGCTGATTCTACGGCAGCCCACTTGCCATATCACTGCGCAATATTGCGCTCTGCGTAGCGCCTCGCAATTCACCCATTTTCTTACCAGCACGCTGGAAAGATTCTTTCCAGTTGGCAATATTCCTGCCGACCATTAGTTCAGACAAAAACATAACACATTGATATCTATCAGTTCATTTTCTGGCACAGCGATTGCTATTTGACTGTGAGCTGTTCTGTTCCGAATTAAAGGAGATATCATGTCTGACTGTCGTACTTACGGATTCAACACCCAGATCGTTCACGCGGGGCAACAACCCGACCCTTCAACTGGCGCGCTTAGTACGCCTATTTTCCAGACCTCAACGTTTGTTTTTGACAGCGCCGAACAAGGTGCCGCCCGCTTTGCGCTCGAAGAGTCCGGGTACATTTACACCCGCTTGGGTAACCCCACCACAGATGCGCTGGAGAAAAAGCTGGCTGTACTGGAAAGAGGTGAAGCCGGGTTGGCAACCGCGTCCGGTATTTCTGCTATCACCACAACGCTGTTGACGCTTTGCCAGCAGGGTGACCATATCGTTTCCGCCAGCGCGATTTACGGCTGCACCCACGCGTTTTTGTCGCACAGCATGCCGAAGTTTGGGATTAACGTCAGCTTTGTCGACGCGGCAAAGCCTGAAGAAATCCGCGCCGCCATGCGACCAGAAACCAAAGTTGTGTATATCGAAACGCCCGCCAACCCAACGCTGTCGCTGGTCGACATTGAAACGGTTGCCGGTATCGCCCATCAACAGGGCGCATTGCTGGTGGTGGATAACACCTTTATGTCGCCGTACTGTCAGCAGCCTTTGCAACTGGGCGCGGATATTGTGGTTCACAGCGTCACCAAATATATCAACGGTCACGGGGATGTGATTGGCGGCATCATTGTTGGTAAGCAGGAGTTTATCGACCAGGCGCGGTTTGTAGGCCTGAAAGATATCACCGGCGGCTGCATGAGTCCTTTCAATGCGTGGTTAACACTGCGCGGCGTTAAAACGCTGGGCATTCGTATGGAACGCCACTGTGAAAATGCGCTGAAAATCGCCCGCTACCTCGAAGGGCATCCATCTATTACTCGGGTGTATTATCCTGGCCTGACTTCGCATCCGCAGTATGAGCTGGGCCAGCGGCAAATGAGCCTGCCAGGTGGAATTATCAGCTTCGAAATCGCCGGCGGCCTCGAGGCTGGTAGGCGGATGATCAATTCTGTAGAATTGTGCCTCCTCGCGGTCAGTCTCGGTGATACCGAAACCCTCATTCAGCACCCAGCGTCTATGACACATTCGCCCGTTGCACCTGAGGAACGGCTCAAAGCAGGTATTACCGACGGGCTTATCCGTCTTTCTGTGGGTCTTGAAGATCCAGAAGATATTATTAACGACCTTGAACACGCCATCAGAAAGGCAACATTCTGACCAATATGGCCTGAACCGACGCCGTTCGGTTCAGGTTGTTGAGAATCAAGGCACAACAGTCTGGCAATACACGCGATCCTCTTTCGGGGAGAACGTGTATTTTGGGCAGGGGGTTCTATGCAGGACAACACATTACAATTAAGCAACAATACAGCAACCGCCGTACCATTCTCAAAAAAAATACCGTTTACGAAATACGATTTTGGCTGGGTATTACTGTGCATCGGCATGGCCATTGGTGCCGGAACGGTACTGATGCCGGTACAAATTGGCTTAACAGGCATTTGGGTATTTATCGTTGCCTTTATTATTGCTTATCCGGCAACTTATATTGTGCAGGATATTTATTTAAAAACATTATCAGAAAGCGAAACCTGTAATGACTACACGGATATTATAAGTCATTATCTGGGAAAAAACTGGGGCGTATTTCTTGGCGTCATCTATTTTCTGATGATTATTCACGGCATATTTATTTATTCCTTATCCGTGGTTTTTGACAGCGCCTCATATATCAAAACCTTCGGCTTGACCGAGGCCGATCTTTCGCAGTCGATAATCTATAAAGTGGCCATTTTTGCCGTGCTGGTCGCCATTGCTTCCGGGGGAGAAAAGCTGCTGTTCAAAATCTCCGGCCCGATGGTGGTGGTCAAAGTGGGTATCATCATCGTATTTGGTTTTGCGATGGTTCCGCACTGGAACTTCGCTAATATCAGCGCCTTCCCTGAAGCATCGGTCTTCTTTCGTGATGTACTGCTAACCATCCCGTTCTGCTTCTTCTCGGCGGTGTTTATTCAGGTGTTGAACCCAATGAACATCGCCTACCGCAAACGGGTGGCGGACCGGGTGCTGGCTACGCGTATGGCAATCCGTACGCATCGCATCAGTTACATTACTCTGATTGCTGTCATTCTGTTTTTCTCCTTCTCTTTTACCTTTTCCATTAGCCATGAAGAGGCCGTTTCGGCTTTCGAACAAAATATTTCAGCACTGGCGCTGGCGGCTCAGGTCATTCCTGGGCAGATTATTCATATCACCTCAACGGTATTAAATATCTTCGCCGTATTAACCGCGTTCTTTGGTATTTATCTGGGATTCCACGAAGCGATCAAAGGTATTATTCTCAACGTTCTGAGCCGCGTCATTGACATTGAGAAAATTAATCCGTTGGTGCTTACGCTGGGTATTTGCACCTTTATTGTTATCACCCTGGTCATTTGGGTGTCATTTCGCGTATCGGTACTGGTGTTCTTCCAGCTAGGTAGTCCGCTTTACGGGATTGTGTCGTGTATTATTCCGTTCTTCCTGATCTATAAAGTAACGCAACTGGAAAAACTGCGCGGACTGAAAACCTGGTTGATCCTGCTGTACGGAATTCTGCTGTGCCTGTCGCCCTTATTGAAGCTGATTGAATAACCCACGTATATCGCGCCGTCAGACGCTGGCGGCGCTTAACTCACACTCTCCAGCTGATAGCCGCGAATTTTATTCAGCACCGTGGTGTGCGACACGCCCAGCGCTTTGGCGATATGCCGTGACGACACATTATCTTCCACCATCTGTTCAATGAGCTGGCGTTCAGCACACAGAACCTGCTCTTTAAAAGGACGTTCTGTCGGGCCCCGCTCAACGGCAGGCAAATTCACCATCCCTAATTCTTCCCGCGTAATAACATCGGATTCCGCCATCAGCATCAGGCGAATAATGGTATTTTCCAGTTCGCGCACGTTTCCCGGCCAGGTGTGATGGTGCAGGGCATCAAAACAGGCTTTATCCAGAATGATCCGCCGCTGGAATTCCTTTGCGTATTTCTGCACAAAGTGGCGAATCAGCAGGCTGATATCCTGTGGACGCTCGCGCAAAGGTGGAATGGTCAGTGAAAGCACGTTGATGCGGTAATAGAGATCGGCGCGCAGCAGACGTTGTTCTACCATCTCTTCCAGATTGGCATTGGTTGCCACAATAATACGCACATTGACCGGAATAATATGCGCTCCGCCAACGCGCCGAATCCCGCCATCCTGAAGCACGCGCAGGAGTTTAGCCTGTAAGCTCAGCGACATTTCGCCAAACTCATCGAGAAAAAGGGTGCCTTTATCGGCCATTTCAAACAGCCCTTTTTTGCCTTTACAATCCGCGCCGCTGAAAGCCCCTTTCTCATAGCCAAAGAATTCACTCTCCATTAGCGACTCAGGTAGCGCAGAGCAGTTGACCGGAATAAACGGATAAAAACGTCGCTGCCCGGAATTATGGATAGCCCGGGCCAGCAGCTCTTTACCGGTCCCCGTATCGCCACGGATCAGAACGGTATATTTGCTGTCGGCAATTTTTATCGCCTTTTCGATAAGCGCGTGCATGCTCTGGCTGCTGCAAATAATGTCAGAGAAATAGCGCGGGCGTTCCGGCTCCGGCGTTGACAGTTCGCTTATCTCCTCACAGAGGTAAGCGACATGAATAATATCGGCGCGCTGGCTTAAACAGGATTGCACACAGGAAATATCCTGTAGCTGGCGGCACCAGGATTTAATCAGGATCCGCCCAGGCGTGACTTTCATGGAGATGATATTGATATCACAGCAGGAAAATTCCTTCAGGACATCCTCAACCATCGACAGACGATCAATTGTTTTAATATCCCAGCGTATCGTGACCACATTTGCTCCTGGTAGTTAGCAACTGCGAAATAGATATTTCTGTGACTAGAGGGAATCTGACTACATTCTAGACGCTGTGGAATAATGTTCTGCCAAAGGACTCACATTGTGGACGTAAAGAGAAAATATAAAAAAACCGGAGCACAAGGCTCCGGTTATCGGGTCATAACCCAGGTTTATTGCTGTGGGTTCTCATCCTGGTCAACGGCAAAACACGCCACCAGTTGACCGCCGTAATCTTTCAACTGCGGCTGAAGCTGGGTACACGGACCAAAGCGGCGACGGCAGCGGGCGTTAAACGCGCAGCCCGGCGGCGGATTCAGCGGGCTTGGCAGTTCACCGGTCAGCTTGATACGCTCACGGCGATCGTCCGGGTTCAGACGCGGCGTTGCGGAGAGCAGCGCTTGCGTGTACGGATGACGCGGATTATTGAAGATTTGGTCCTTCGTCCCTTTCTCCACGCAGCGGCCTAAATACATCACCATCACTTCATCGGCAATGTGCTCGACCACCGACAGGTCGTGCGAGATAAAGACGTATGACAGCCCCAGTTCCTGCTGCAAATCCATCATCAGATTCAGCACCTGCGCACGCACCGAAACGTCCAGCGCTGAGACCGGTTCATCGGCAATCACCACGTCCGGATCAAGCATCAGACCGCGAGCGATGGCAATACGCTGACGCTGACCGCCGGAGAACATATGCGGATAGCGGTCGTAGTGTTCGGTTTTCAGCCCCACTTTCGCCATCATCGCCAGCGCTTTTTCACGACGTTCCTCTTTGCTGAGCGTGGAGTTGATCAGCAGCGGCTCTTCCAGAATCTGTCCCACTTTTTTACGCGGGTTCAGGGAACCGTACGGGTTCTGGAATACAATCTGGATTTTCTGCCGACGCAGCTTTTGCGCCTGCGGGTCGTGCTTAAGCAGATCCTGTCCCTGGTAATACAGCTCACCGCCGGTCGGGACTTCAATCATCGTCAGCAGGCGGCCAAGGGTGGATTTCCCACAACCCGACTCGCCTACCACCGCCAGCGTTTTACCACGCTCTAAGGTAAAGGAGACGCCGTCCAGCGCTTTCACCAGGCGCTCCGGGGCGAACATGCCCTTTTTCACCGGGTAGTGTTTTTTCAGATCAATAGCCTGCAACAGCGGCTGTGGCAAAGCGGCCTTTTGCGTACTCATAGCCCAGGCCTCCCGGCATCATCAAGTGGGTAGTGGCATTTCGACTGACGACCGCCTTCTAGCAGGTTCAGTTCAGGTTCTTCAGCGCGGCATTTGTCGGTCGCATAGGGGCAGCGTGGGTTCAGCAAACAGCCGCTCGGGCGGTCGTATTTCCCGGGAACCACGCCCGGCAGCGAGGCCAGACGTGCTTTATCCTGAGCAAACTCAGGCAGCGCGCGCAGCAGCGCCTGGGTGTAAGGATGACGCGGCGCGCGGAAAATATCCTGCGCGGCTCCGGTTTCTACCACCTGGCCGGCGTACATCACGATGATTTTGTGTGCCGCTTCAGCCACCAGCGCCAGATCGTGCGTGATTAAGACCAGCGCCATGTTCTCTTTTTGCTGCAATTCCAGCAGTAGCTCGATGATCTGCGCCTGAATAGTCACATCCAGCGCCGTTGTCGGTTCGTCGGCAATCAGCAGTTTCGGACGACAGGCTATCGCCATCGCGATCATCACGCGCTGACTCATCCCACCGGACAACTGGTGCGGATATACATCAAGACGCGAGGCCGGATCGGGGATCCCCACCAGCGTCAGCAGGTCTATTGCCCGCTGAACACGCGTTTTTTTGTTGCCGCCCTGGTGCACTTTAATGGCTTCCATAATCTGGTAGCCGACGGTGTAGCAGGGGTTAAGGCTGGTCATCGGGTCCTGGAAGATCATCGCCACTTCCGCACCCACTAACTGGCGACGCTCTTTCTCAGAGATGCGCTTCAGGTCGCGACCATTAAACTCCAGATTTTCGGCCATAACGCGGCCTGGGTAGTCAATCAGTCCCATAATCGCCAGCGAACTGACGGACTTACCAGAGCCGGACTCTCCTACAATGCCAACCACTTCACCCTGATTCACACTGTAGCTAATGCGGTCTACGGCGCGGAATTCGGAACCTACGTCGCCGAAATGCACCGATAATTTATCTACATTTAATAACGCCATCTCGAACCTCTTACTGCTTCAGTTTGGGATCGAGCGCGTCACGCAGACCGTCACCCATCAGGTTAAATGCCAGCACCGTCAACAAGATCGCCAGCCCCGGGAAGGTCACAACCCACCAGGCGCTTTGGGCAAACTGCAGAACGTCAGAGAGCATGGTGCCCCATTCCGGCGTAGGCGGCTGTGCGCCCATCCCCAGGAAGCCGAGGGCAGCCATATCGAGAATGGCGTTAGAGAAGCCAAGCGACGCCTGAACAATCAGCGGCGCAAGACAGTTAGGAAGAATGTTGACGAACATCTGGCGCATCGCGCCGGCTCCCGCCACGCGAGATGCGGTGACGTAGTCGCGGTTAACCTCCACCAGCACGGCGGCGCGCGTCAAACGGACATAGTGCGGCAATGCCACGAACGTCAGCGCCAGCGCGGCGTTGCCAATCGAGGGGCCAAATACAGCCACCAGCACCAGTGCCAGCAACAGGCTCGGCAATGCCAGCATGATATCGACCACACGCATGATGACGTTATCGACAATCCCGCCAAAGTAACCGGCGATCAGCCCAAGAACCACGCCCATCAGCAGGGAGAGTACTACCACCAGACAGCCGACCAACAGCGACAGACGCGCACCGTACATCAGGCGGGACAGCACGTCGCGGCCCACATCATCAGTACCAAACAGATGGGCCATGGTTCCGCCTTCCTGCCACGCGGGAGGAGCCAGCAGCGTATCGCGGAACTGGTCTGCCGGGTTGTAGGGTGCGAGGACGTTGGCAAAGACCGCAATCAGGATCATCACCACAACGTACACCAGCCCAACAACCGCACCTTTGTTGCGTTTAAAATAGTGCCAGAACTCCTGCAGCGGAGTCATCGGCACCGGTGCAGCAATAACTTTATTTTCAGTAACCTGTGACATGATGGCCCCTTACTTCTTATGCCGAATACGCGGGTTCACCACGCCGTACAGCAGGTCTACCAGCAGGTTGACGAGGATAATCATCGTCGCGACCAGCAGCACCCCGCCCTGCACCACCGGATAATCGCGGCGTTGCAGCGCATCGATCAGCCAGCGCCCCAGTCCCGGCCACGAGAAGATGGTCTCGGTCAGGATCGCCCCGGCCAGCAACGTACCAACCTGCAGGCCGATAACGGTCACCACGGGCAGCATCGCGTTACGCAGAGCGTGAATAATGATGACGCGCATACGGGTCAGGCCTTTGGCGCGCGCGGTACGGATGTAATCTTCACCCAGCACTTCCAGCATCGATGAACGGGTCATACGCACAATGACCGCCAGAGGAATGGTACCCAGCACCATCGCAGGCAGGACCATATGCGCCAACGCATCAATAAAGTTACCCTCTTCACCCCAGATGGCGGTGTCGATCAGCATAAAGCCGGTTAGCGGATTGGAATCATCAAGGAACACCATGTCGCTCACCCGCCCAGAAACTGGCGTCAGGTTCAACTGCACGGAAACCAGCATGATCAGCATCATGCCCCACCAGAAAATCGGCATAGAGTAACCGGTCAGCGCCAGGCCAACTGCCGTGTGATCGAAAATGGAGCCGCGCTTAACGGCAGCAAGTACACCCACTGGGATACCCACTGCGACGGCGAAAATCATCGCACAGACGCCGAGTTCCAGCGTTGCTTTGAAGCGAGGTACGAACTCTTCCCACACCGGTAAGCGGCTTTTCAGTGAGATACCTAAATCACCATGCATAACCCCCCAGATATAGTGGAGGTACTGCTGCCACATCGGCTTATCCAGACCGAGTTCAGCCAACAGTTGAGCATGACGCTCAGGGGAGATCCCACGTTCACCCGCCATGATCATAACCGGATCGCCGGGGATCATATGGACAAAGGCAAAGGTGAGAAGAGTGATACCGATAAACGTGGGGATGACGAGTCCCAAACGTCGGAGAATGAACTGCAACATAACCCGGATTCTCTCTAATGACGCACGGCCTGGAACCGTGAGTCTGTATTGCTCACAAATCTTATCCCACGCAAACTGCATCGCGGGTAAAGCATTACGCCGGAGGGCGCTGCGCTTATCCGGCCTAAACAACACCGGGGCGCAGCGCTTCCTTAATTGCTTTTAATTATTCGACAGAGACGTTTTCGAAGTGGTGTTTGCCTAATGGATCAACCACATAGCCTTTCACTTCTTTACGCACTGGTTCGTACACGGTGGAGTGAGCAACAATCAGAGCCGGAGCCTGGTCGTGCATAACAACCTGAGCTTGCTTGTACAGTTCAATACGTTTGTTGTGATCGTCGGTCGCACGCGCCGGCTGGATCAGGTCTTCAAACGGCTTGTAGCACCAGCGAGAGTAGTTGGAACCGTCTTTCGCTGCCGCACAGCTGAACAAGGTCGCGAAGAAGTTGTCCGGATCCCCGTTGTCACCGGTCCAGCCCATCATCACCGCCTGATGCTCACCCGCTTTGGCGCGTTTCAGATACTCGCCCCACTCGTAGGTCACAATCTTGGCCTGAACGCCAATTTTCGCCCAGTCAGCCTGAACCATTTCTGCCATACGACGTGCGTTCGGGTTATATGGACGCTGTACCGGCATAGCCCACAGCTCAACGGTAAAGCCTTTGTCCTGACCAGCTTCCTTCAGCAGCGCTTTGGCCTTCTCAGGATCGTAGGTGTAGTCTTTAACGTCGTCGTTATAGCCCCACATGGTCGGCGGGATCAGGTTTTTCGCGGCAACGCCAGCGCCCTGATAAACCGCTTTGATGATCGCTTCTTTGTTTACCGCGTAGGTCAGCGCCTGACGGACTTTCACGTCATCAAACGGTTTTTTCTCGGTGTTGAAAGAGAGGTAGCCCACGTTCAGACCCGCCTGCTCCATCAGGTTGATGTTTTTATCCTGCTTCATGCGCGCGATGTCTGCCGGGTTCGGGTACGGCATCACCTGGCACTCGTTCTTCTGCAGTTTGGCGTAACGCACGGAAGCGTCAGGCGTAATGGAGAAGACCAGACGGTCGATCTGCGGCTTGGTGCCCCAGTAACCTTCGAATGCTTTATACAGAATACGGGAGTCTTTCTGGTACTGCTGCAGCTGGAACGGACCGGTACCAATTGGGTTCAGATCCACTTTCTCCGGAGAACCGGCTTTCAGCATGTTGTCAGCATATTCTTTGGAAAGAATAGAAGCGAAGTCCATCGCCAGGTCAGCCAGGAACGGCGCTTCCGGGCGAGTCAGCACGAACTGAACGGTTTTATCGTCCACTTTTTTCACTTCGGAGATCAGATCCGGCAGACCCATCCCTTCGAAGTATTCATAGCTGCCGCCAGAGACTTTATGGTACGGGTTCTGGGCATTTTTCTGACGATCGAAAGAGAACACCACGTCATCGGCGTTAAAATCGCGCGTCGGTTTAAATTCTTTGTTGTCCTGCCACTTCACGCCCTGACGCAGGTGGAAGGTGTAGGTTTTGCCGTCTTCGCTGATTTCCCACTTCTCAGCAAGGCCCGGGATCACTTCAGTCGTACCGGTTTTGAACTCGACCAGGCGGTTATAGATCGGTACGGAGCTGGCATCATAGGTGGTGCCAGAGGTGAAAAGCTGCGGGTTAAAGCCTTCAGGAGATCCTTCTGAACAATAAACCAGAGTTTTAGCCTGTACGCTTGCTGCGACGGTCATAGCCACCAGGCTCAGACCAAGCTTCAGCATCCCTGACTTCTTCAAGGAAATACTCATTCTTCTGCTCCAATGTGATGTTTGTTGTTTTACCCTTTGCAGTGGGTTTGCACCGCCTGGCCTTTTTTGTTTTTTACCCGGCCGGGTCGGCGTTAAGAGGATGGGGATTCCGTTCACATAAGCGACTGAGTTGCAGTGCGGATTCTCCATGAAATGCCCCTCATACCCTACAATCTGTCAACAGAATGTGAAAACGTCAATACAGGTCACCGTGATTTACGCCAACGGTGAGAATTCACAAACAAAGATTAAAAAAAGTGCGGAAGGACATTTTCAGCAGGGAAATTTGTGCTACGCGTACTATGCCAGAATAAACATCTTCATATTTCGCAACATTTGGTGATTAACATTTATGCAATTTATTCAAACTTTCTAAATTAATGCTGCATATCTGAGCGATTAATACCATGAACGTTAAAGCGCACAGCGGAAAATGCCAGCTTCAGCCATAAGTAGCGCAAAAAAAGTTTCAAGCAAATATAAAAAAAGGCAATGGAATATGTCACAGAATCGTTAACAGTCAGTGGGAAGTGGTGCACAATTTTTGCAGATAAAATGAAGGTCAAACGTGGGGTCGGAAAAACAAAAAATACGCCCTGCCAGCGCTTCGCCTGTAGGCCGGATAAGGCGCTTGCGCCGCATCCGGCAATGTCTGTTATAGCGTGATGTTTTGCCTGATGGCGCTTCGCCTGTAGGCCGGATAAGGCGCCTGCGCCGCATCCGGCAGTGTCTGTTATAGCGTGATGTTTTGCCTGATGGCGCTTCGCTTATCAGGCCTACAAAAGCCACAAATGCAAAAAGCCCGCTCTGAGAGCGGGCTTTTCTAATTTGGTCGGTGATAGAGGATTCGAACCTCCGACCCCTTCGTCCCGAACGAAGTGCGCTACCAGGCTGCGCCAATCACCGAATGCGGGGCGCATCTTACTGCTCAGCTGCGCGCCCGTCAATCCCTTAGTATCAAAATGCCATTTGATCGGCGAGAAAGTCAGCAGCTCAGTTACTGGGCTGTAGCCTTATTCGCGTCCGGGATACGACACCAGTTGTTATTCTCGTTAATACCACCATTTGGCGAGGTATAACCGAGGCAACCCAAAATGGTGTCGTACAGTTCCACATGACGACGCGGCACCTTCATATCAGCTTCTTGCTTAAGGTGTGCAAACGCCTTCGCATGGTCGGGGTCTTCCAGATACTTGTCAGACATCCACACCATCATAGGAACGCGGAACTGCTCAGGTGGCGCCATTTTACGCGGTGTACCGTGCAGGTGCTCGCGCTCGTTAATCGACTCACCGTGATCGGCGGCGTAAAACACGATCGCTTTCTTATCGCGTAGTTGATCAAACACTTTGGTAATAAAGTGATCAACATAGGTTACCGAGTTATCGAATGAGTTGATCATCTCAGCTTTCGAGCAACCGCTATCAACATTGACACACTCCGGCTTCCACTGCGCATATTCGCGGGTGTAGCGCTGGGTGTAGTTAAAATGCGAGCCTTTGGTGTGCAGAATAATCAGATGCTTGTCACCATCTTCATTATTCTGTAAAGACTGCTGCATCTCGGTAATCAGCAGCATATCGTCAACGTTCTTGCCACGGTTACGTGGCTCTGCGCCAATCTGCTCACGATAGGCGATGTTCTCCGCCATGGTATTACTGTAGAACCACATCTCGCTTTGCATCGCGTAAAGATCGGTCTTGAACCCTAACTGGCCGAGCACGGAGAAGACGTTTTGTTCTTTCAGAGTACGCTGCGGGTTTTCTTCTGCCCCACCCTCACGCACAAACATGCAACGCAGCGAAAGTTTGGTTGCCGTATCACAGGAATATCCACGGAAGGCGGCCAGATTTTTCTCCTGGGCGAGCCTTGGCGTGGTATTACGCTCATAGCCAAAAATCCCCATATGATCCCAGCGGGTCGTTTCGCCGATAATAAAGACCACATAGGTGTCGTCGAGGTTTTTGGGGGCAACATAGGTAAACTTCTTCGCCGGGTTCATCAACGATTTGTTATCTGAGGATTCATCCACCTGTGCCCAGGCGTACAGACCCAGCGCGGAGAGCCAGTTTGACGGCAGATAGGAATTCGCCACTACCCCGCCATAGCTGGGCAAATCGATCCCCGTTGCTCGCTCAACGCTTCTCTGTTGCATACTCAGCAGGCGAATCGGGAGCCATACCATCAGACCAGCCAGTAAAACTACCGCCACGCTGCGCCATCTCATACCAGGCGTACGTATCTGTTTCATCAGGGTATAGCGGCAGCGGTTACTCCAGATCAGCACCAATGGGATAATACTGACCGAAACCAGCCACACGATGAAATGCCAGCCGACGACTTCTTTCGATAAATCAATATCCGTGGTCATAACGGAGGCGATAATGCCGTAGCCAATTACCACGTTCAGGAAGGTCATATAATAACTGGCGCCGGCAGAACACAGCACCACAAAGGTTGCCAGCACACGCCAGGCGCGTCGGCCAAATAACGAGAGAAGTCGGAGTAAAAAGAAGGTCACCAGCACAGTGCCGGCCAATTCAACAACCGCGGAGAGTCCTTTCCAGACGGTAAACTCGTGCGCATATCCGCTAAAGCGACGGAAAAATACAGCACAGTTCATAAACAAACCGATATAGATTGCCAGCAAGAAACTGAGTTTCTGCTGCGTCATCGACTTAATGTATCTCATGCAAACAAACCCTGGGAATCGGGATAAAAACACCCTGTGCAGTAGTCAAACAGACCAGGCAGGGGAAAATGCGACAACAGCAGAGGTGAAATGTCTACGGGCGCGGGTAAGTAGACCACAGGAGGGTGAAAAAGTGCTTATGGAGAATGCAAATGGCGCATATATTTTTGTAAATATATGCGCCAGGTATTAATCAGACTACTAATAGGTTTAGGCGTGCGCCTCGGTATATACGCTACGCTGTGGCTGGCGGATGGTGGTGGAGAGTGCCAGCGAGATAATTAACAGCGCAAAGATAACGCAGAAGGTCACATAGAAACCGCCGAACAGCGAGGCGATAATGGAGCCACAAATGCTGCCGATACCGAAACCTAAGTAAATGACGCCGTAGTTTTTAGCAAGGTTATTCAAACCGAAGAACTCGCTCACCAGTGACGGGAACACGGTGATGGTACCGCCAAAGTTAAATGCTACGCAGGCAATCGCCGCGAAGAAGGTCGCATCATTCAGCGGGGCGAACAGCAGTGCCGCCATACCGACCAGCGAAACGACCTGCCCAATGGTGATAACGCGAATACGAGAGATTTTGTCGGACAGAATCCCCAGAACCAGACGACCTGACAGGTTAGCGATAGAAATGACGGTAACCGCATTTGCCGCCGTTGCCACATCCATATGCGCCAGGCTTTGTGCAATATCTTTCGCCACGCCAATCACATACAGCCCACTCATACACGCCGTCAGGAACATCACTGCCAGCATCCAGTACTGCGGTTTACGCATGGACTGCGCCAGGGTGTAGTCATTCTCAACCACGCCATTTTTCGTTTTCACTTCCTGATTCGGCGCGTCTTTCATCAGCGTGGAGCCAAAGACGATCATCACCAGCACAATCGCGCCCCAAATCATGAAGGTTTTTTCCAGACCCACAGTGCTCAACAGTTGGCTGTCGATGAATTTAAAACCGAGGCTGCCAAGACCGTAAGAACCGATGGCAAAGGCGGAAATCAGCCCTTTACGCTCAGGGAACCATTTTACACAGTTGGAAAGTGTTAACAGGTAGCCTGCGCCATCCGCCAGACCGACCAATACACCGGCGCTCAGCCACAGCATAATCAGGCTGTCAGAGTGGGCGGTTAAGAAGAAGCCGACACCCAGTAAAATACCGGAGGCCATGGTGACGCGTTTCACGCCAAAACGTTCCTGCAGTTTCCCGGCGACGGAAGAAGAAATTGCCAGCCCGAGGCTCAGCAGGCCAAAGGAAAAGGCAACCTGACTCACCGGCGCATCAAGCTTAGAAGAGAGCGCACCGTTAAACAGGCTCCAGGTATAAACAGAACCTAAAGCAAATTGGGTAATGATGGTGCCGATCAGTGTCAGCCAGCGGGTACGCTGATAATCAGAAGTTTTCATGGCAGTCTTCCTGCATAAACAAAATGGGAAATTCTCTGCCAACAACCATACCGAAGCACTTTTATGAGCAGGAGAAAACGGCATGAAATGCCGCCAGGACGGAATGAAATGCCTGGAATGCGGAATGAATGACGAGACAAAAAGTCGGGTTACTGAATTTTATCGCATGAGTTAGTACACGCTATCGCTGGAGTGCGTGTGATTGTTGATCTCAACATGTAATCAAGATGTTTATATGCTGATTACTTACGTTAAAATTTGGCGCTCACTCCCATGGTGTACATATAGTCGCTGTTGTTGGTACTGTTTTCCGCCTGCGAAAGCGCTGCGTAAGCCGCCATGTGCGGGTTCAACAGCATATCCGCACCGACGGTGACATCCACCCAATTACCGCCCTGACCCGCTGCTGACATGCGGCTGAGACCTGACTGCGCCTTCCAGATATTCTCGCCAAACTGCTGGTTATAGCTGATTTGCGCCCACGGTCGCACATCACCGAACTGCGAATTGACTCGCCAGCCCAACGAGCTCACGCTGGCATGCCACAGCGGATCGTTCTGCGTTACCGACGTCGCGCTATCGCCAAATTCGTTGTAAGTAGATGTGGTTGAACCGTCATAATGCAGAGCGGCAACCGGACCAGTTGTCACCTGCCCGGAAAGCGGGAAGTTCCAGCCCATACTCATGCCGCTGGTCGCATCCATAGGCGTCTCATCCGCCAGATTCACCACGGGACCCGCCACGTTCTGAGTGGAACGAATACGTTCTTCCAGAATGTCGTTATAACGTGGTTGGTGATCGCTGTCCCATGTATAACGTTCAGCCGTATGCCCTGACATCGCATCAACGATATATTCTTGTTGCCAGCCATATGCTGTATTGATGGACAGCGCACAAACTACGACGCTCGCCAGAGTTAACCTTTGGCGACCACTACTGTTTCTTATAATCATCAACGCGACTCCAGAAAAGAGCCGAATTCGGCGATATTATTGTCATTGTGTGAAGGATATTGGGCCCATCAGGCCCTGTATTAAATATTGTCTTTTTAGCTGGCGCGTCAAGGCGGGCCGAATGAAATTTTTACGCCAGTAAAAACAGCGAGGAAGAATATGCAGCGTTGCGGATGGGTCAGCCAGGACCCACTTTACATTGCCTACCACGACAAGGAATGGGGCGTCCCCGAAACCGATGGTAAAAAGCTGTTCGAAATGATCTGCCTTGAGGGCCAGCAGGCCGGGTTATCGTGGATTACCGTGCTCAAGAAACGGGAAAACTATCGCCACGCCTTCCACCATTTTGACCCGGAAAAAGTGGCGGCCATGACCGAAGAGGATGTGGAAAGGCTGGTACTGGATGCAGGCATTATTCGTCATCGCGGAAAAATTCAGGCCATTATCGGCAACGCTCGTGCTTTTCTGACGATGGCGCAAAACGGAGAGTCGTTTAGCGAATTCGTCTGGTCATTTGTTGATAACCAACCGCAAGTGACTCGCGCCGCCAACCTGAGCGATATTCCCCCCTCCACGCCTGCGTCAGACGCGCTGTCTAAAGCGTTAAAAAAACGCGGATTTAAGTTTGTCGGCACCACCATTTGTTACTCCTTTATGCAGGCGTGCGGCCTCGTCAACGACCATGTCACCAGCTGCATCTGTTATCCGGGAGAACAACATGATTCGTGAATCCAAGGCTGACGATCTGCCGTCAATTCTGGCGCTGTGGATGGAAAGCACAATCCATGCCCATCCATTTATCGAAGAGCGCTACTGGCGCGAAAGTGAATCCGTGGTGCGGGATGTTTATCTGCCAGCCGCGCAAACCTGGGTTTGGGAAGAAGAAGGCGAGATCAAAGGCTTTGCCAGCGTGATTGACGACCGCTTTCTCGGCGCGCTGTTTGTCGCACCTGCCGCCATCAGAAGCGGGATCGGCAAAGCGCTGGTGCAGCATGTCCAGCAGCGCTTTTCGATACTCAGCCTTGAGGTCTACCAGAAGAATCAATCAGCGGTGAACTTCTACCATGCGCTGGGTTTTCGTATTGAAGACGGCGCATGGCAGGAAGAGACTCACCACCCCACGTGGATTATGGGCTGGCAGGCGGATCAAACGCCGTAAGCGCCAACGTTGGTCCGCTATATTTTTCAAGCCACGCCAGCGCGGTGTTGCCCGCGCAGCCATTCCCCAGCTTCGAGCTGGGGAGATCTTTGGTCAGCACGTTGACGGCACCATTTTTACAAATACCGTTCGCTGCGAGATCCAAATCAGGCCAGGCGCCTTCATGAATACAGATGACGCCGGGTTTAATACCCGCCGTCACCACCGCGCCCGCCAGAACTTGCCCGCGCTGGTTCCACACCCTGACCGTATCGCCATCCGCAATGCCGCGCGCGTGGGCGTCCTGCGGATGAATCGTTATCGGCTCACGATCCGCTACCGCGTACTGCTCACGTAGCGCACTGTAGTTAAGCTGACTATGCAAACGGTGCGCCGGGTGGGCGGAAAGCAGCTGTAGCTGGTCCGGTTCAGCGTTACCGAACCACTCATCCGGCTCCAGCCACATCGGGTGTCCCGCGCAGTCCGCGTAGCCGTAACCTGCAATCCTCGCGGAGTAGATTTCAATTTTGCCGCTGTCCGTTTTCAGCGGATGCGCCTGCGGGTCGCGGCGAAAATCCGCAAAACGGATAAACTGTGCGCTGGCGGCGTTTTCCGGCATTTCGATCAGGGCGTTGCGCTGCCAAAACTCGGCGAAAGGCGGCAATGTCACCTGCTGACTGGCCCCACGTTGCCCGGCAATATTGTAAAAAGTCTCCAGCCACGCCAGTTCGCTTTTACCTTCGGTGAACCGTTCATATCCGCCCTTTTCCCAGCGCTCACTCAGCTCGGCAAAGACATCAAAATCATTTCGCGCTTCGTCCTGCGGCGGTACGACCTGCTTCATCGGCACCAGGTGCTGGTTGCTGTAATCGCCAGTCATGGTCAAATCATTACGCTCAAAGGAGGTGGTTGCTGGCAGCACGATATCGGCATGCTTTGCTGCTGCGGTCCAGAAACACTCCGAGATGACCACCAGCTCCGGTTTTTGCCAGGCGCGAATTAAACGGTTAGTGTCCTGATGATGGGTGAAGTTAGCGCCACCCGCCCACCACAGCATACGGATGTCCGGGAAATGGCGGTCCATGCCGTTGTGCTGGTAAAAACCGCCGGGATTTTCCAGCGCTTCGACAATTCGCGCCACCGGGATTTTATCTACCGCGTCGGTGCCGCCTTTAACGCTGCCCTGCATTGAAGCCAGCACCGCAGCCCGGCGCGTTGGGTTGCCGCCGTTGGCAAAATGGTACGACAGCCCAAAACCGCCGCCTGGCGTCCCGATTTGTCCGAGCATGGCGGCCAGGGTGACAATCATCCAGTGTTTCTGCTCGCCATACTGTTGGCGCTGCATGCCCCATCCGGCCATCAGCATGGTGGTATTTTGGTGAAATATCGCCGCAAGTTCGCGTATCTTCGCCGCCGGAATGCCACAAATCTCTGCCGCCCATTCTGCCTTTTTTGCAACATCGTCAGATTTACCCAGCAGATAGTCGGCAAAACGGTCATATCCGGTGGTACACCGGGCGAGAAAGTCCTCGTCATGCCAGCCGTTTTCCACCAGCGTATGCGCGATGCCCAGCATCAGCGCTACGTCGGTCCCCATATGCGGGGCAATCCATTCCATCTTATCGCCAAAGAAATCGACGCTTTCCGATCGCATCGGATCGATACAGATCAACCGTTTACCGCTGTCGCGCAATGCCTCAAAGTACGCGAGGCCCTGCTCATCGGACGCGTTCCAGGCAATCTTCAGGGTATTCAGCGGATTGGCGCTCCACAACACCACCACCTCGCTGTTCTCCAGCACCACCGGCCAGCTGGTTTGCTGCTGGTAAACTTCGTTCCCGCCCACCACGTACGGCATGATCGCCTGCGCAGCCCCCGTCGAGTAATCCCCCAGATGCCCGGTATAACCGCCCGCCAACGCCATATAACGCTGTAACAGGGTCGCCGCTTTGTGTAACACGCCGTTGGAACGCCAGCCGTACGAACCGGCAAAAATTGAGGCCGGGCCGTAGCTGTCACGGATGCGTTTATGCTGCGTATGGATAAGATTCAGCGCGTCGTCCCAACTGACGCGAACAAACTCATCCTGCCCACGTACGCCCTGTGGGTTTTCCGGCGAGGCGAGAAACCCTTTACGCACCATCGGAAAACGTACCCGCGTTTTACTGTGAACCTGGTCGCGCACCACGGTTTGCAAAGAGTTGGGATGAGCGGTGGGCAGCGCGCCACGCGAGGAGAAAATCGTCTCACCATCAGTGTCGACGAGGATTGGTCCCCAGTGGGCGGCGGTTAACACTGAGTAATGTGCGGGTGAATTAGCCAAGATGGCGCTCCTGAATGCGATGTGACGGATTATTTATTATGCCGTTCAATGTTACTTACAAATTTCAGAGTCTTCCCTGGAATTTTCTTCATGTTCACACGTCATAATCAACCGCCACGGTCGCTGTGGCAAAGAAGAAAAAGTCATTAAGGAATTAAGATGAAGAAACGTGTATTTGTTATTGCTGCCATCGTGAGCGGCGCCCTGGCGGTTTCTGGCTGCACAACAAACCCTTACACCGGCGAACGCGAAGCGGGTAAATCCGGCATTGGCGCAGGTATTGGCTCTCTGGTCGGCGCGGGCATTGGCGCACTCTCTTCTTCGAAGAAAGATCGCGGCAAAGGCGCACTGATTGGCGCAGCGGCTGGCGCGGCCGTTGGCGGTGGTATCGGCTATTACATGGACGTGCAGGAAGCGAAACTGCGCGAAAAAATGCAGGGAACGGGCGTCAGCGTGACGCGCAGTGGCGATAACATCATTCTGAACATGCCAAACAACGTCACCTTCGACAGCAGCAGTGCCAACCTGAAGCCTGCGGGTGCTAACACCCTGACCGGCGTGGCGATGGTACTGAAAGAGTACAATAAAACCGCCGTCAACGTGCTGGGCTTCACCGACAGCACCGGCAGCCAGGATCTGAATATGCGTCTGTCACAGCAGCGCGCAGACTCCGTAGCCAGCGCCTTGATCACTCAAGGGGTCGCAGCTAACCGCATCCGCACTCAGGGTATGGGCCCGGCAAATCCGATCGCCAGCAACAGCACAGCGGAAGGTAAAGCGCAAAACCGTCGCGTAGAAATTACCTTAAGCCCGATCCAGTAACGTTTTGTGCCGGATGGAGACAGTCCGCGTCCATCCGGCATGAAGCACTTGCCATCGTTGATTTTCGCGTTAAGGTGTTGTCACCAAACTCAGGGAAATCAGCGATGAGCAAATCAACACGGGCAACCATCAGCGATGTGGCGAAAGCTGCAAAAACCGGCAAGACCAGCATTTCACGTTATCTCAACGGTGAAAAGCACCTGCTTTCCGACGCGCTGCTGGCCCGCATTGAACAAGCCATTGCCGATCTCGACTACCGTCCCAGCCTGATGGCAAGAGGCCTGAAACACGGTCGTACCCGCCTGATTGGCCTGATCATCGCCGATATTACTAATCCCTACTCCGTCAACGTGCTAAGTGGTATTGAAGCCGCCTGTCGCGATAAAGGCTTTACCCCGCTGGTGTGTAACACCAACAACGAAGTGGATCAGGAACTGCATTATCTCGACCTGCTGCGCAGCTACCAGGTCGAAGGGATTGTGGTCAACGCCGTCGGGATGCGCGAAGAGGGGCTGAACCGCCTGCAACAGTCTGCGCTGCCGATGGTGCTGATTGACCGTAAAATTCCCGATTTCGCCTGTGATATGGTCGGGCTGGATAACACCCAGGCGGCAACGGTTGCCACCGAACATCTGGTCGAACAAGGTTTTGAAGCCATCCTGTTCCTCAGCGAACCACTCGGCATGGTGAATACCCGCCGCGAACGCCTGAGCGCTTTTCGTGCCACGCTCGCGCAATACCCTGGCGTTATCGCGCAAAATGCCGAAGTCCCGCTCACGGACAATACGCAACTGGACGACACCCTGCGCCAGTTTCACCAGCAGCATCGTGGAATGCGCAAAGCTGTTATCTCTGCCAACGGTGCCCTCACGCTACAAGTAGCCCGCGCCCTGAAACGCATTGGCCTCAACTGGGGGAGCGACATTGGCCTACTCGGTTTTGACGAGCTGGAATGGGCCGAGCTGGCGGGCGTTGGTATTACCACGTTGAAACAACCCACCTGGCAGATTGGTTACACCGCCGTTGAGCAGGTTGTGCGCCGGATCGATGGCGGCTCTGCGGCCATTCAGGAGCAGGTCTTCTCCGGCGAGCTGATCGTGCGCGGCTCTACCTGCCGTTAAATTACCTTCGTGATGGTGATCATAAATTCGACATCATGGGCTTTTCTTTGGAACCGGTTCCATCTAGCGTTATGACAAGAACGCTAGTCTGGAGTTTCCATGAAAAGAAAAATTATGGTGGTCACCGCCGCTTACGGCCACGACCAGGTACGGGCCGCAGGCGGGCAAACGGCAATGCTGCCCATCATCGCTGAAGCCGGTGCTGACGGCGTTGAAATCCGCCGCGAGTTATTAACCGATACCGAGCTGAAAACGCTCCCTACGATGGCTTCTGCTATCGAAATCTTCGGCCTGCTGGCCTGTTACTCAGCACCTGAGCCATTGTTCCTTGCGAACGGTAACCTCAACCCCCAACTTCCCGCGCTACTTGAAGAAGCGCAGGCCCTGCAGGCGCTGTGGTTAAAAGTCTCTCTCGGCCATTTTTCCCATACCGAACAGTTCAACGTTTTACGCGAATGGCTCGACAACAGCGGAATGGAGCTGGTTGTTGAGAACGATCAAACCGCCTGCGGACGCCTGCAACCGATGCAACGCTTTAACGAAGCCTGTCAGACGCAAAACCTGCCGATATCTTTAACCTTCGATATGGGCAACTGGCTGTGGGTGGGCGACTCCCCGGAAGAAGCAGCACAAAACCTGGCGTCAACCGTTGGCTATATCCATGTCAAAGCCGCTGTCACACATCGCGACAGCTACCGCGCCGTACCGCCAGATGCAACAGACTCGCGCTGGATGGCGCTGCTAAAAACGCTGCCCAACGACGTCCCGCGCGGCATTGAGTTCCCCCTGGAAGGGCAGGATCTGACGGCGGTTACCCGCCACTACGTCGAGCTGTTACGCGAGGAGTAACGCATGAAAAATTCACTGGATGTGGTCACTATTGGTGAAGCGATGGCGATGTTTGTCGCCACGCAAACCGGCGAACTGGCGGATGTGGAGAAGTTTATCAAGCGCGTTGCAGGCGCGGAGCTCAACGTGGCGACCGGTCTTGCCCGTCTGGGCCTGAAGGTCGGTTGGGTGAGCCGTGTAGGCAACGACAGTTTTGGACGTTTTATCGTTAAGTCGCTGGAAAAAGAAGGGATTGATGCGCAGGGAGTCACCCAGGACGGGCGTTACGCTACTGGCTTTCAGCTTAAATCTAAGGTCGAAAATGGAACCGATCCCATTGTGGAATATTTCCGTAAAGGTTCCGCTGCCAGCCACCTCAGCATTGAAGATTATCACGAGGACTATTTCGCCAGCGCGCGCCACCTGCACCTGAGTGGCGTAGCGGCAGCGCTTTCTGCCAGCTCTTATGAACTACTGGCGCATACCGCCCGCACCATGAAGGCCCAGGGGAAGACCATCTCGTTCGACCCGAATTTGCGCCCGGTATTGTGGAAAAGCGAAGCCGAAATGGTGGAAAAACTGAACCGCCTGGCATTCCAGGCAGACTGGGTTTTACCAGGGTTAAAAGAGGGCATGATTTTAACCGGTCAGCAAACGCCTGAAGCCATCGCCGACTTTTATCTGCGCCATGGCGTGAAGGCCGTGATCGTGAAAACCGGGGCTGATGGCGCCTGGTACAAAACCACCAGCGGCGAACAAGGCTGCGTGGCACCGGTAAAAGTCGACAATGTGGTCGATACGGTCGGCGCAGGAGATGGCTTTGCCGTAGGCGTTATTAGCGCCCTGCTGGAAGGCCGCTCGTTGCATCAGGCGGTGACCCGCGGCAATAAAATTGGCGCTCTGGCCATTCAGGTTCAGGGCGACAGCGAAGGATTACCCACACGTGAACAATTAGGGGAATAAACTCCCGGCCAACTCTGTACCCTACATACAGAGGCGGCGTATCAGCATAACCAGAGGGCAGTCTATGAATAGCTCAACTAATGCAGCAAAACGCTGGTGGTACATCATGCCAATCGTGTTTATCACGTATAGCCTGGCGTACCTTGACCGCGCGAACTTCAGCTTCGCCTCCGCCGCCGGTATCAACGAGGACCTCGGCATTACCAAGGGGATCTCTTCCCTGCTGGGCGCACTGTTTTTCCTCGGCTATTTCTTCTTTCAGATCCCGGGCGCAATTTACGCTGAACGCCGCAGCGTACGAAAACTGATTTTTGTCTGTCTGATCCTCTGGGGCGCATGCGCGTCGTTAACCGGCATGGTCAGCAATATTCCAATGCTTGCCGCCATCCGCTTTATTCTTGGCGTCGTTGAAGCCGCCGTGATGCCGGCAATGCTGATTTATATCAGCAACTGGTTTACGAAATCTGAACGCTCGCGCGCAAACACTTTCCTGATCCTCGGTAATCCGGTCACCGTTCTGTGGATGTCCGTGGTTTCCGGTTACCTGATTCAGGCGCTGGGCTGGCGGGAAATGTTCATCATCGAGGGCTTCCCGGCCATCATCTGGGCGTTCTGCTGGTGGGTGCTGGTAAAAGACAAACCGTCTCAGGTCGGTTGGCTGTCAGAATCTGAAAAAGCCGCTCTTCAGGCACAACTGGAAAAAGAGCAGCAAGGCATCAAAGCCGTACGTAACTATAGCGAGGCTTTCCGCTCACGTAACGTCATCCTGCTGTGTATGCAGTATTTCGCCTGGAGTATTGGCGTCTATGGTTTTGTCCTGTGGCTGCCGTCGATTATCCGCAACGGCGGCGCAAACCTGGGGATGGTGGAAGTTGGTTGGCTGTCATCCGTACCGTATCTGGCGGCAACGGCGGCGATGATCCTCGTCTCCTGGGCGTCCGATAAGCTACAAAACCGTAAGCTGTTTGTCTGGCCACTGTTACTGATCGCGGCGTTCGCGTTTATCGGCTCCTGGGCCGTAGGCGCAGACCACTTCTGGATTTCTTACACGCTGTTGGTTATTGCAGGCGCGGCAATGTATGCCCCCTATGGTCCCTTCTTCGCCATCATCCCGGAAATGCTGCCGCGCAACGTCGCCGGTGGGGCAATGGCGTTGATCAACAGCATGGGCGCGCTAGGCTCATTCTTTGGTTCATGGTTTGTCGGCTACCTCAATGGCGCTACTGGCAGCCCGTCTGCCTCGTACATTTTTATGGGGGTAGCGCTTTTTGTCTCAGTGTGGCTAACTCTCATTGTTAAGCCTGCTAATAATCAACAGCTACCTATTGGCGCACGCCACGCTTAAATTTTAACTTACGGAGATTCGCATGAAGCCGTCCATTATTCTCTATAAAGCGTTACCTGACGATTTACTGCATCGCCTGGAAGAACATTTTACTGTGACTCAGGTGCCTAACCTGCGCCCGGAAACGGTCGCACAGCACGCCGACGCTTTTGCCAATGCAGAAGGTCTGCTGGGCTCCAGTGAAGCCGTCAATACCGCTCTGCTGGAGAAAATGCCCAGGCTGCGTGCGACATCCACGATTTCCGTAGGCTATGACAACTTCGACGTCGATGCCCTCAACGCGCGTAAGGTGCTGTTGATGCACACGCCAACCGTGCTGACGGAAACCGTCGCCGATACGGTAATGGCGCTGGTGTTAAGCACCGCTCGCCGCGTAGTGGAAGTTGCCGAACGGGTAAAGGTCGGCGAATGGACCAAAAGTATCGGACCGGACTGGTTTGGTACCGATGTACACCACAAAACGCTGGGGATTGTCGGTATGGGCCGCATTGGGCTGGCGCTGGCACAACGTGCGCATTTCGGCTTTAGCATGCCGATTCTCTATAATGCGCGCCGTCATCATCAGGAAGCAGAAGAGCGCTTCAATGCACGTTACTGCGACCTCGATACGCTGTTGCAGGAGTCTGATTTTGTCTGCCTGATCCTGCCGTTGACCGACGAAACGCATCATCTGTTCAGCACCGAGCAGTTTGCCAAAATGAAGTCTTCCGCCATTTTCATTAACGCCGGACGTGGCCCGGTGGTCGATGAAAAAGCGTTGATTGCTGCCCTGCAAAAAGGCGAAATTCATGCCGCTGGCCTGGATGTATTTGAGCAAGAGCCATTATCGGTAGACTCACCGCTGCTGTCACTGCCCAACGTGGTGGCCGTACCGCACATTGGTTCAGCCACGCACGAAACGCGCTACAACATGGCGGCCTGTGCGGTGGATAACTTAATCGATGCGCTGCAAGGACACGTTGAGAAGAACTGCGTAAACCCGCAAGTCGCATCATAAACAAAAGGCCGGGTAGCGCTTACGCTCACCCGGCCTTTCATGTATTACCGTATCTTAATTACTGAGCGGCATTCACCGCAGCAGTCCAGGCCTGATTAAATGCCTGATGCTGAGCAGCCAACGGGCCAATCAGCGTATTGTACTGACTTGCCTGCTGTGACGTTGGGAACTGGATACCGTTGGCGACAAAGCTCACCTGCGTATCCTGCTGCGCCACAAAATCACCAACCTGCACCAGCTGCTGCGTGAAAATTTGCGCGGCAGGGATCAGCGGCTGTAAGGCCTCTGCTGGTGCAGTAACAACTTTGTTGTAGACCTGATCAAAGACCGGCTTCAGATCTTCGCCCTGCTTCAGCGCGCCATGCGCAGCATCTGCCTGTAGTTTCGCATTCTGCAACTGTTGCCCTAATACACCTAGCGCACCATTTGCCTGACGCAGCGGTTCACGCTGAGTCACATAATCCTGAGGAACACGAATCGCATTTACGCTATCAACCACCGGACGCAGACCGGAGTCCATCGCCTGATTAACCTGCTGCGAATAGCCATACAGAATCGCGTAATCGGACACAAACGGGCCAAACTGTTTTTTCTGATCGGCGGTCAGCGTTGGTAAACGCTCTCCGCTACGCATTGCAGTATTCTGCAGAAAATCGATAAACGCTTTGCGTTGATCGCCTTCTTTATCAAAACACCCACTCAGGCCAACTACCATTAAGAGCGCCAAAACAGGCGCAAACCAGCGAGAGCAGGACTTACCTGTCGCCATTTTAATACTCCTTTCACCCAAAAATGCGCACAACGACACCCGCGTGCCTGACGTTGACAAGGATAGTCCAGGTCAGCCCCGCAAGATACCCTTTCCGCGTAATCTTGTGGGGGAAAATAACCGTTCCCGCCACCGTTCGTTTTGCTAAACAATGCTGCATTCACCACTCGGCGTCATATTTTAGTCATCTTTACAATCGGAATCGATCGTTCGGAGATCCCGACCTTTATCAGTTCGTTAGCCAGCAAAAGATTGTCACCAGCGATCCGCTGAAACGAATCCATCACACAACCCTTAAATCCGGCTTCATTTTTTCCGACTACTCTTAATGAGCTTCGAAGAAATTCACGATCCCGCTGTGTGATTTGTAGGAGTTCTCAATGGAATACAAAGATCCTATGTTTGAACTGCTAAGCAGTCTGGAGCAGATTGTTTTTAAAGATGTATCGCAGACGGTCACTCTGCCGCAAAAAACCAACCCTTTCACCGAATTTGAACAGCTACGACGAGGGACAGGTTTAAAAACAGATGATTTTGCCCGAGTGATGGGCGTGACGGTCGCGATGGTTCATGAATGGGAGTCTAAACGCGTAAAGCCTTCCACTACCGAATTGAAGTTAATGCGCCTGATTCAGGCAGACCCTAGGTTAAGTAAGCAACTGATGGATTGAACTATTTTTCAATTTTGCTTAAGAACGGTCCTGTTTCAGGGCCGTTCTCTTACGAAGGTTATCCACAAAAAAGAAAATAGTAGTTGCATCCACATGCGTAAAATGAGTTAATGCCCTCAACGGTTTGACGTACAGACCATTACAGCAGTTAGTAAGGCAAGTCCCTTCAAGAGTTATCGTTGATACCCTTCGTAGTGAGCATTTCCTTTACTGTTAAAAAATCTGTAAAGCACGCCATATCGCCGAAAGGCACACTTATTTTTTAAAAGGTAATACACTATGTCCGGTAAAATGACTGGTATCGTAAAATGGTTCAACGCTGACAAAGGTTTCGGCTTCATCACTCCTGACGATGGCTCTAAAGACGTGTTCGTACACTTCTCTGCTATTCAGAACGATGGCTACAAATCTCTGGACGAAGGTCAGAAAGTTTCCTTCACCATCGAAAGCGGCGCTAAAGGCCCGGCAGCTGGCAACGTAACCAGCCTGTAAGCTTAAAAAGCTCAAAATTCTGAATCCCTGCCAAACGGCGGGGATTTTTTTTATCTGTACTTCGCAGCACATCCCACCTAAACGCTTCTTTGCATTACTTTACCCGTCGCCCCTTTGACCTTTCCCTAAGGGCAAGCTTTATAGTGAGCCAGTCTATATTCCACAATTTTCACAAGGAATTGAAGCTATGTCGAAATCCTCACTGCTGCTGATTTTAGGTTTGCTCACTACAGGTACTGCGTTCGCGGCAACGCCGGAAGCTACTTTTCTGGCCGAACACGGGCTTAGCGGGAAATCCGTCGAACAAATCGTAGAGACGATTGATCAGTCACCGCAGAGTCGCCCGCTGCCGTACTCAGCGTCCATCACCAGCACCGCGTTGAAGCTCTCTTCGGGCGATCAGGTTTATACCCTGCCGCTCGGTGACAAGTTTTATCTGTCGTTTGCCCCGTATGAATGGCAAACACATCCTTGCTTCAACCACAGCCTTTCTGGCTGCCAGGGCGAAATGCCGGAGAAGACATTCAATGTCAAAGTGACGGATAACAAGGGTGATGTGGTGGTACAAAAAGCGATGAAGAGCGGCCGTAATGGCTTTGTCGGGGTATGGCTACCGCGCAATATGGAAGGCACCATCGCAGTGAGCTACAACGGTAAAACGGCGGAGTATCCTATTAAGACGATGGAAGACAGCCAGACCTGTCTGACAAAATTGCAGTTGCGCTAATAACATAAAAAAATGCCGGATAGCGCAATGCTTATCCGGCCTACTGGTGTTTCTCTCGTAGGCCGGATAAGGCGAAGCCGCCATCCGGCATTTTCTAAGTCAGCGCAGGGTCGTTACTGCAGCAGAGAAATATCTGCCACGCGCAAGAACAGCTCGCGCAGTTTTTCGAGCATAGACAGACGGTTAATACGCAGATCTTTATCTTCTACGTTGACCATCACTTTCTCGAAGAACGCATCAACCGGTTCACGCAGTTCCGCCAACTCAACCAGCGCTTCCTGGTAACGACCGGCAGCGAAGACAGGCTCCAGCTTATCACGCAGCACAACCACCTGCATCGCCAGCGCAATTTCTTCCGGCTCTTTCAGCGTTGCCGCATTCACGCGGTCATTCAGCGTCTCTTCAGACTTCGCCAGGATGTTCGATACACGCTTGTTCGCGGCAGCCAGCGCGGACGCGGCTTCCAGCGTACGGAAGTGCGAAACCGCCTTCATACGTGCGTCAAAATCAGCCGGACGAGTCGGACGACGTGCCAGCACGGCCTGAATGGTGTCGACGGTATAACCTTCGTCCTGATACCAGGCGCGGAAGCGACCGAGCATAAAGTCGATAACGTCATCCACCACGTTGGCGTTGGTCAGCTTGTCACCATACAGACGAACCGCTTCTTCGGTCAGCGTTTGCAGATCCAGATTCAGGTTCTTCTCAACGATAATACGCAGCACACCCAGCGCAGCACGACGCAGCGCAAACGGGTCTTTGTCGCCTTTCGGATGCTGACCGATACCGAAGATACCCGCCAGGGTGTCCATCTTGTCAGCAATCGCCACGGCACAAGCTACCGGGTTCGACGGCAGATCATCACCGGCAAAACGCGGCTGATACTGTTCGTTCAGCGCCACAGCTACATCTTCCGCTTCGCCATCGTGACGCGCGTAGTGCATGCCCATCACACCCTGGGTGTCGGTGAACTCGAAGACCATGTTGGTCATCAGGTCACACTTGGACAGCAGGCCAGCACGCGTTGCGTGGTTAACATCAGCGCCAATCTGACCAGCAATCCAGCCCGCCAGCGCCTGGATACGGTCAGTCTTGTCGCGCAGCGTACCCAGTTGCTGTTGGAACAGCACGGTTTGCAGACGCGGCAGATGGTCTTCCAGACGTTTTTTACGGTCGGTATTGAAGAAGAACTCGGCATCCGCCAGGCGCGGACGAACGACTTTCTCGTTACCGGAGATAATCTGGATCGGATCTTTCGATTCGATGTTGGCAACGAAGATAAAGTTCGGCAGCAGTTTGCCGTCGTTCGCGTAAACCGGGAAGTACTTCTGGTCACCTTTCATGGTGTGAACCAGCGCTTCAGACGGAACTGCGAGGAATTTCTCTTCGAATTTCGCGGTCAGCACTACCGGCCATTCCACCAGCGAGGTGACTTCTTCCAGCAGGCTTTCGCTCAGGTCAGCGTTACCGCCAATCTTACGCGCTGCTTCTTCAGCATCGGCTTTGATTTTCGCTTTACGCTCAGCGTAATCCGCAATTACTTTGCCGCGTTCACGCAGGATTTCCGGGTACTGATCGGCAGAATCGATGGTGAATTCCGGCTCGCCCATAAAGCGGTGTCCACGGATCACGCGATCGGACTGAATGCCCAGAATCGTTGCCGGAATCACCTTGTCGCCCAACAGCAGGGTCACGGTGTGAACCGGACGCACGAAGTGGACATCAGACGCGCCCCAGCGCATCAGTTTCGGGATAGGCAGCTTCGCCAGTGACGTGGCGATCATGTTTGGCAGCAGCGTTTCTGCGCTTTCGCCTTTTACATGCGCACGGTACAGCAGCCATTCGCCTTTGTCGGTAGTCAGACGCTCAGCCTGATCAACCGTGATGCCGCAGCCACGTGCCCAACCTTCTGCCGCTTTGCTCGGTTTGCCTTCAGCGTCAAACGCCTGAGCAATGGCCGGACCGCGTTTTTCGACTTCGCGATCGGGTTGAGATTCCGCCAGATTCGCGACTTTCAGCGCCAGACGACGCGGCGCGGCGAACCACTCAACGTTGCCGTGCGCGATGCCAGCGTTATCCAGCTCCGCGGTAAAGTTTGCAGCAAAGGACTCAGCCAGGCTGCGCAGTGCTTTTGGTGGCAGCTCTTCAGTGCCGATTTCCACCAGAAAAGTTTTCTCAGACATGGCCGCCTCTTATTTGTCTTTGTTGCACATCGGGAAGCCAAGGGCTTCACGGGAAGCGTAGTAAGCTTCTGCCACTGCTTTGGTCAGGGTGCGAATGCGCAGGATATAGCGCTGACGCTCGGTGACGGAGATGGCTTTACGCGCATCCAGCAGGTTGAAGCTATGGGCGGCTTTCAGAATACGTTCATACGCAGGCAGCGGCAGCGGATTTTCCAGCGCCAGCAGCTGCTGCGCTTCTTTCTCGTACTGCTCGAAGCAGGTGAACAGGAAGTCCACATCGGCGTATTCGAAGTTGTAGGTGGATTGCTCCACTTCGTTCTGATGGAACACGTCACCGTAAGTGGTTTTACCCAGCGGGCCGTCGCTCCAGACCAGGTCGTAAACGCTGTCTACGCCCTGAATGTACATGGCCAGACGTTCCAGACCGTAAGTAATTTCCCCGGTTACTGGTTTACATTCCAGGCCACCAACCTGCTGGAAGTAGGTGAACTGCGTCACTTCCATGCCGTTCAGCCACACTTCCCAACCCAGACCCCAGGCACCCAGCGTCGGGTTTTCCCAGTTATCTTCCACGAAACGGATATCGTGAATGGTCGGGTCCATACCCAGCTCTTTCAGAGAACCCAGGTACAGCTCCTGAATGTTGTCCGGAGACGGCTTAATCACTACCTGGAACTGATAGTAGTGCTGTAAGCGGTTTGGGTTTTCGCCATAGCGGCCATCGGTCGGACGACGAGAAGGCTGCACATACGCAGTCGCCATCGGTTCCGGCCCCAGCGCACGCAGGCAGGTCATTGGGTGAGATGTTCCCGCGCCGACTTCCATGTCCAATGGTTGAACGATGGTGCAGCCCTGGCGAGCCCAGTAATCCTGTAAGGTCAGGATCAAGCCCTGGAAGGTCCTGGTATCAAACTTTTGCATATTATTTCGTGCTGGATACGTGTGGATTTAAAGGAAGCGATCAGTATACCCGCTGGCTGCAAGATATACAGTACGAAACGGGAAAAAGGGGGAACTTAGCGCATGGAAAGGTGCAAAAACTGCCCGTCTGCATCAAAAGAGCAGACAAAACTCTCTTTACGGAAGGTAGAACCACGCATCTCATAGCTGCCCTGGAATTGCTCCAGGCCGGAGATATCAATTTTCTGCGCGCCAGTGTTGTAGCGTTGCGCCGCCTCATTTTTGCACAATGACTCCATATCCAGCGAACGTGTGGCACTGACCTTAACCTTTTGCGCTTTCTGCGCAGGTGCAGACGATTGTGTGTCAGCGCACGCTACCAGCAAAAGGGCAGCGATCGCGGGAAAGAAATACTTCATCATCATTTTATTACCGCCTGGTTTGCTGGTCAGTCTTATTATTAGTGTCTGGAAACAGATCCTATTTTGAGAATCTCATCAGACCATCTCAAGCTTTAGCGTAAGAACTCGGATTATTCCAGTGAGCTACGTTCGCAAAATATCGGTCAGACTTTTTTTAATGGACACAGAGGAACTGATGCAGCCCAAAATTTTCTGGATTGATAACCTGCGCGGGATAGCCTGTTTAATGGTCGTGATGATCCACACCACAACCTGGTACATCACCAATGCGCAAAGCGTCAGCCCGTTGAATTGGGATCTGGCTAACGTGCTCAATTCAGCCTCTCGCGTCAGCGTTCCGCTGTTCTTTATGATTTCGGGCTATCTGTTCTTTGGTGAGCGTAGCGCCAAACCGCGCCATTTCCTGCGCATCGCGCTCTGCATCCTGTTTTACAGCAGCGTGGCGCTGGCCTATATTCTGCTGTTTACCTCGATCAACGCTGAGCTGTCGCTGAAGAACCTACTGCAAAAGCCGGTGTTCTATCACCTGTGGTTTTTCTTCGCGATCGCCGTCATCTACCTGGTTTCTCCGCTGATACAGGTGAAAAATATCAGCGGCAAGATGCTACTGGCGCTCATGGTTGTGATTGGGGTGATTGCCAATCCCAACACCGTCTCGCAAAAAATCGGCGGCTTTGAGTGGCTCCCAGTCAACCTGTACATCAGTGGCGATACTTTCTATTACATCCTGTACGGCATGCTGGGCCGGGCGATTGGCATGATGGATACGCAAAAGCGCTTGCTCAGCTGGCTCTGTGCGGCGTTGTTCATCACCGCGGTGTTTATTATTTCTCGGGGCACGTTGCATGAACTGCGCTGGCGAGGCAATTTTGCCGACACCTGGTACCTCTACTGCGGCCCAGCAGTATTTATTTGCGCCACCTCGCTCCTGACGCTGGTCAAAAATACGCTCAGCGCACGTACTCTGCCGCTACTGGGCCTTATTTCTCGCCATTCATTGGGCATATATGGTTTTCATGCGCTGATCATTCACGCACTACGTACCAACGGAATTGAACTCAAAAACTGGCCGCCGCTGGATATGCTGTGGATTTTCAGCGCCACGCTGGCAGGAAGTTTACTGTTGTCTATTCTGTTGCAGCGTATTGATACGCGCAGGCTGGTGAGTTAGGTGTCTCCAGGCAGCGCCTTCTTACGCGAACGCTGCAGTAAAAATTGCCCCATTAAACAGACGAAGAATGCTGCCGGGTATAACCCTATTTCGAAGGACGCCAACGGGGCATTCCACACCCCCACCAGCAACAACCCTGCCGTGATGAGCGCCACCATCTGACATACGGAAGTGAAGCGTTCATCGTTTTGATTGAGATTTACTGCGCGCTGATAGGCATACGTTACGAACATCCCCGTCATCAGCGCCCCCAAAAAATACCCCTTGCCGCTCAATAACGGGCATGCGCGCCATAAACCGATACTGTAAGTCAGTATGCCTGAGAGGAATAGTATCCATGGCAACAGCCTGGTTGTCTTCATTGGGATCTCCTTATCCATCATGGATACAATATGAATAACCCGCTAAAGACAACACAGAAAAAAGCGACTACACAGGACTTTCAGAATACATCCATACGTGTAATTTATTATTTTTGTGGATATATGTATGCGGCAAATTCCCCTCTGCTAGCCAGAGGGGAAAGTGGTCAGGACATCAGCGGTTGTAATTGCTGATAGATACGACGGAAGGTTTCTCGACGCTGTTGATAACGAGCATGACGCTCCGCGTCAGGATAATGCGCCTGCTCCAGCGTAAGCTGAGGCAGAAACTCTGATAACGACGTTTGCGGATTCATGGCAACTTGCGCCAGGCGCGCCGCGCCGAGTGCAGGGCCAACGTCACCGCCGGTACGGTAATCCAGCTGCAATCCACTGATGTCAGATAGCATCTGACGCCAGTATTCACTGCGTGCCCCACCGCCGATCAGCGTAATGCTGGCGGGCTGAACGCCACAGGCATGTACCACGTCCATACCGTCAGCCAGCGCAAAACCCACACCTTCCAGCACCGCCTGCGCCAGTTCTGCCGGACCATGCTGATGCGTCAGACCGAAAAATACGCCCTTGGCCTGCGGATTGTTATGCGGCGTACGCTCGCCGGACAAATAAGGTAAAAACCAGACCGGCTCCGCGTGTTCATCCGCCTGTTGCGCAGCGTCAATCAACGCAGGAACGCTCGCCAGTCCGGTTAATTTTGCCGCCCAGTCCAGACACGATGCCGCACTTAACATTACAGACATCAGATGCCATCGCTCAGGCAAAGCATGGCAAAAACTGTGAACCGCACTTTCCGGTTTGCTAAGGAAACCATCACTCACCGCAAAATAGACGCCGGATGTCCCCAGCGAAAGCATCGCCTGACCGGCATTCATCATGCCTACGCCAACCGCGCCCGCCGCGTTATCACCGCCTCCGGCAACAACCGCAACCTCCTGCATTCCCCAGGCTTTAGCGACGTCTGGCAATAAAGTTCCGGTAATCTCGCTGCCTTCATAGAGCGCAGGCATATGTGCGCGAGTCAGTTTACAGGCAGCCAGCATGACATCGCTCCAGTCACGCTTCGCGACATCCAGCCACATTGTCCCTGCCGCATCAGACATATCGCTGGCAAAATCACCGGTCATGCGCAAACGCAGGTAATCTTTCGGCAGCAGGACTTTATCAATCTGGTTGAAAATCTCCGGCTCGTGGCGTTGCACCCACAGCAGTTTTGGCGCGGTAAAGCCAGGCATCATCAGGTTGCCAGTGATGGCTCGAGACTGCGGAACCTGACTCTCCAGCATCACGCACTCTTCAGCACAGCGACCGTCGTTCCATAAGATAGCCGGACGCAATACCTTCTGTTGTTCATCCAGTAGCGTCGCGCCGTGCATCTGCCCGGCAATCCCCAACGCTTTCACCTCGCGGAGTGAATGCTGCTGACCCAGTGCTTTTACCGCGCGATCCGTTGCCAGCCACCACTGCTCAGGGTCTTGTTCTGACCATAACGGGTGCGGGCGCGAGACGGTGAGTTTCTCCGTTTTTGAAGCCACCACATCGCCCTGCTCATTGAGCAGAATGGCCTTTACGCCTGATGTGCCAAGATCTATCCCGATATACATAAGGCATCGTTCCTTAAAGAAAGGCCCGGTAGCGCTAGCTGACCGGGCTTACGGACGTTCTCAGAGACCCGTTATTTGTCGAACAAATAATGGTTTACCAGATTTTCCAGCAATTCCTGATGACCGCTCTGGTGCACTGGCGCCAGGTTGTGTTGTTCAGCGTACTGCGCAATTTCTGTCAGCGTCATCTGGCCTTTCAGAATTTGCTGGCCCAGTTCACCATTCCAACCGGCATAACGTTTAGCCACACGCTGATCCAGGCCACCGTCTTCAATCATACGGGCCGCAATTTTCAGCGACAGCGCCATGGTATCCATCGCGCCAATATGACCATAGAACAGATCGTATTTATCGGTGCTCTGACGACGTACTTTGGCATCAAAGTTCAGGCCGCCGGTAGTGAAGCCGCCCGCTTTCAGGATTTCGTACATCACCAGCGCATTCTCTTCTACGCTGTTCGGGAACTGGTCGGTATCCCAGCCCAGCTGTGCGTCACCGCGGTTGGCATCGACAGAGCCAAACAGACCCAGCGCGATAGCAGTGGCGATTTCGTGATGGAACGAATGGCCTGCAAGCGTAGCGTGGTTGGCTTCGATATTCAGTTTGATCTCTTTTTCCAGACCGAACTGCTTGAGGAATCCGTACACGGTCGCCGCATCGTAGTCGTACTGGTGCTTGGTCGGTTCCTGCGGTTTCGGCTCGATAAGCAAAGTGCCCTGGAAACCGATTTTGTGTTTGTGTTCCACGACTAATTGCATGAAACGACCAATCTGCTCACGTTCCTGACGCAGATCGGTATTCAGCAGTGTTTCATAACCTTCACGGCCGCCCCACAGAACGTAGTTTTCACCACCTAACTTGTGCGTGGCATCCATGGCCGTAACCACCTGCGTGGCGGCCCAGCTGAACACTTCTGGATCTGGGTTTGTGGCCGCACCCGCACCGTAGCGTGGGTTAGTGAAGCAGTTTGCTGTACCCCACAGCAGCTTCACGCCGCTCTGTTCCTGTTTTGCCGCCAGCACATCAACCATCTGCGCAAAGTTGTTTTTGTACTCTTTCAAAGACGCGCCTTCCGGCGAAACATCCACGTCATGGAAGCAGTAGTAAGGCACGTTCAGCTTGTGGAAAAACTCAAATGCCACATCCGCTTTGCGTTTCGCCAGCGCCAAAGCTTCACCAGGCTGCTGCCATGGACGATCGAAAGCGCCCATACCGAACATATCCGCCCCGTTCCAGCAGAAGGTATGCCAGTAGCAGGCCGCAAAACGCAGATGATCTTCCATGCGCTTGCCCAATACGATTTCGTCAGGGTTGTAATGGCGAAATGCGAGCGGGTTGGTGGATTGAGTGCCTTCGAAACGAACACGATCGAGTTGGTCAAAATAAGCCGGCATAATAAGCTCCATAATCAGGTAATACGGCAAGTAAACTGCGATATGGCTATACTGGAATTTCCTGATTTATTGCTCAATTACGTTATTTCACACCGCCATTAAGAGAATACCCAAACGTGCGCTGGCTCCCAAAAAAACGCGCTAAATAAAGAAATAAAAAAGCGATCGCGATCGAAGGTTAGTCATTAAACAAAAAACCGTAATGCGCAGATAAAAAATGACAATTGTCATCCCGCGACCAGTATGTAAATTTTGCGTAGCCTCAGGCAATCAGGAATTTTGTCACGCTTCATCAAGCAGTCGTACCTGCGGTTTTGCTAGTATCGACAGGCCCACGTTAACCTTTCCAGGACAGGTTCTTATGTTTGATAAACGTCACCGCATCACTCTGCTATTTAATGCCAATAAAGCCTACGACCGCCAGGTGGTAGAAGGTGTGGGTGAATATTTACAGGCATCGCAATCCGAGTGGGATATATTCATTGAGGAAGATTTCCGAGCCCGTATCGATAATATTAAAGACTGGTTAGGCGACGGCGTTATTGCTGATTATGACGATGATGATATTGCGCAATTACTTGCCGATGTTGAAGTTCCCATCATCGGCGTTGGAGGCTCCTACCATCTGGAGCAAGATTATCCACCGGTACATTACATCGCCACCGACAACCACGCGTTGGTAGAAAGCGCTTTCCTGCACCTGAAAGAAAAAGGGATTAACCGCTTTGCGTTCTATGGTCTGCCATCGTCAAGCGGCAAACGCTGGGCCGCGGAACGTGAATATGCGTTTTGCCAGCTGGTTGCCAAAGAGAAGTACCGCGGCGTTGTCTATCAGGGGCTGGAAACCGCACCGGAAAACTGGCAGCACGCGCAAAATCGTCTGGCGGACTGGCTACAAACACTACCGCCGCAAACCGGTATTATCGCCGTTACCGACGCGCGGGCACGACACGTCCTGCAAGTCTGCGAGCACCTGCATATTCCAGTACCGGAAAAGCTGTGTGTGATTGGGATCGACAACGAAGAACTGACCCGCTATCTGTCACGGGTGGCGCTTTCATCCGTGGCCCAGGGAGCCAGGCAGATGGGGTATCAGGCCGCTAAGCTCTTACATCGTTTACTGGCAAATGAAGAGCTGCCGCTGCAACGTACACTGGTTCCTCCGGTGCGCGTCATTGAACGCCGATCAACCGACTACCGTTCATTAACCGATCCGGCGGTGATTCAGGCGATGCACTTTATCCGCAACCATGCCTGTAAAGGTATTAAGGTTGAACAAGTGCTGGATTCAGTGGGGATTTCTCGTTCGAATCTGGAGAAGCGTTTTAAAGAAGAGGTCGGAGAGACTATCCACGCCGTGATTCATGCCGAAAAGCTGGAAAAAGCGCGCAGCCTGTTGATATCTACCACGCTTTCAATCAACGAAATCTCACAGATGTGCGGCTATCCGTCTCTGCAATATTTTTATTCGGTCTTTAAGAAAGAGTATGACACGACGCCCAAAGAGTATCGCGATGTGAACAGCGAAGTGTTGCTGTGAGGATTATTGCCGGATGCGGCGAAGCCGCCATCCGGCACACAGAATTACATATGCGCGGCGATTAAACGCTGGTTATCCTGATACATTGCGAACAGATAATTGTTGTAGCTCTGTCCTTTAGTGGAATAACCCTTCAGCTTATGAATCATCGCGGTAGCGGTGACTTCCTGATCGGCTTTACGCAGCTGCGCACGTGACTTACGGAATGAAGAGTAAGCCGGATGCGTGTTCAGGTTGATGACGTAAGCATTCACCGACTCTTTCACCGATTCAAACTGTGAGTAGCCTTTCACCTTACCCGGGGCATTGTTACAACGACCTTTGCCACATTTCATGCCAAACAGGTTGTTGTTGCTACGCGCCAGCTTCGACGTACCCCAGCCACTTTCAGCCGCAGCCATGGTTGCCACCATACTGGTCGGGATAATGTCTACGCGCTCAAGCAGCGTATTCCATGGGATTTTACGCGTGTTGCCAGACCAGCTCACCTTGTAGCGCTTCGCGATGTCTTTCATACGCGTACGCTCAGTCGGTGACCAGCGGTTCTGGTACTGTTTTGAAATCAGCCAGTTACGGTCCGCCGTAATGGCAGCATTTTGACTGGTAATATAAGGCATAACCGTCCGGAGAAACGCTTTTTTCCTTGGTGTTCCGGAAGGGTATTTTCGCAAATCAGGAAGTGAACTACTCTTTGCACTATTGCGAGAATACTCTTGTTTACTGCTTACCTGTGTATTACTTGTCTTGATTACCTGGGGCTTGTGACTCGTTGTCGCCGTGTGTGTCTTTGCCAGCACCTCACCAGAAAATGCAACGGTGAGTAACATAAGAATCATTGCCCCATATCGTCGAATGGGAGTCAATATCATTAGGTCTCCTGGTCGGATTTATACATTCCAACACCTTATATTTTTCACAAAAATGAGAGATGAATCTCAAATCATATCAAAAATAGCCGTCAAGAGCACCCAAAGGAATAGTCCAATTCTGAAACCATGTCACGCATTAACGGTTCAGGGTGCTATTAATTCGAAGAAAATGTGGAGGTTATCGCAAAATGAGTTCATTTTTTGCGCGCGATCGCTCACCCTCACTTCTCCTCCTGGCGGAATCGACTCAAAGGAGGAGTTTCCGGCCTGATTTCACTGGCAAACTGGCGAAAATCGCAGCACCAAGGACAGCATTATGAAACTTGCCGCCGTTGCGCTGGCGCTCATGCCCGGCATTGCCATCGCCTCATCATGGACTTCTCAGGGACTCCCCACCTTCGAAGCGGAAGGTACGGGTAAATTCGTCAGCCATGCAGCGTTGACGAAGGGTACGCGTCCTTTAATCCTAAATTTTGACCAACAGTGCTGGCAGCCTGCTGATGCGATAAAACTCAACCAGATGCTGTCGCTAAAACCGTGTGAAGGCGCCCCGCCGCAGTGGCGCTTATTCAAAGACGGCGATTACACGCTGGAAGTGGATACCCGCTCCGGAACGCCAACGTTGATGCTCTCGGTAAAAAGCGCCGCAGACCCTGTCACGACCCAGATTCGCCAGTGCCCGAAATGGGATGGTTCGCCGTTAACACTGGATGTGAGCCAGACCTTTCCGGAAGGTGCCGTGGTGCGTGATTTCTACAGCCAGCAAACGGCAACGGTAAAAAATGGGTCGATTACCCTACAGCCTGCCGCAGCCAGCAACGGGCTGTTGCTGCTGGAACGGGCGGAAACCGATGCCCCGGCCGCTTTCGACTGGCATAACGCTACGGTGTATTTCGTCCTGACAGACCGCTTTGTAAATGGTGACCCGAGCAACGACCACAGCTACGGTCGGCGCAGCGATGGCATGCAGGAAATTGGCACCTTCCACGGGGGCGATTTACGCGGTCTTGCCAGCAAACTCGACTATCTGCAACAACTGGGCGTCAATGCGTTATGGATCAGCGCGCCGTTTGAGCAAATCCACGGCTGGGTCGGCGGTGGCACCAAAGGCGATTTCCCCCATTATGCTTACCACGGCTATTACACTCAGGACTGGACCACGCTCGATGCGAATATGGGTAATGAAGCTGACCTGCGTGCGCTGGTTGACGGCGCGCACCAGCGCGGCATTCGCATCCTGTTTGATGTCGTCATGAATCATACCGGCTACGCCACGCTGGCGGATATGCAGGAGTATCAGTTTGGGGCCCTGTACTTGTCGGGCGATGAACTGAAAAACACGCTCGGTGAACGCTGGACGGACTGGAAGCCAGCCGCCGGGCAAAGCTGGCACAGCTTTAATGATTACATCAACTTCAGCGATAAAGCAGGCTGGGAAAAATGGTGGGGGAAAAACTGGATCCGCACCGATATTGGCGATTACGACAATCCGGGTTTTGACGACCTGACCATGTCGCTGGCTTTCCTGCCCGATCTGAAAACCGAATCCACCACGCCTTCCGGGCTGCCAAACTTTTATCAACACAAACCGGATACGCACGCTAAAGCTATTGCTGGTTATACGCCCCGCGATTATCTGACCCACTGGCTCAGCCAGTGGGTGCGTGATTACGGGATTGACGGGTTTCGGGTCGATACCGCCAAACACGTCGAACTTCCCGCCTGGCAGCAGTTAAAAACACAGGCCAGCGCGGCGCTGGTTGAATGGAAGAAAGCGAACCCGGATAAAGCGCTTGATGACAAACCTTTCTGGATGACCGGCGAGGCCTGGGGTCACGGCGTGATGCAAAGCGACTATTACCGTCACGGCTTTGATGCGATGATCAATTTCGACTATCAGGAGCAGGCGGCAAAGGCCGTCGATTGTCTGGCAAATATGGATGTCACCTGGCAACAGATGGCTGAGAAATTGCAGGATTTCAACGTCCTGAGCTATCTTTCCTCGCACGATACGCGTCTGTTCCGCGAAGGTGGAGACAAAGCCGCCGAGCTATTGCTGCTGGCGCCAGGCGCGGTACAACTCTTTTACGGAGACGAGTCGGCCCGGCCCTTTGGACCAACAGGTTCAGACCCATTGCAGGGTACGCGCTCAGAAATGAACTGGCAGGATGTGGCCGGGAAATCTGCCGCCAGCGTCGCTCACTGGCAGCGCATCAGTCAGTTCCGGGCCAGACATCCCGCCATCGGTGCTGGTAAACAGACCACGCTGACATTGAAGCAGGGATACGGATTTATCCGCGAGCATGGCGACGATAAGGTGATGGTGGTGTGGGCCGGTCAGCCCTGATCCCAACAGGCTTCCCGCTGTGCATACAGCGGGAAGCCCAACACAAAATAAAAAACCAGCCAGGCAAACATCTGCAGCACAAAACATCAATCCAGCTCGTTCCCCCTGATTTGCACCCTGCCATAGGTAGCGCTATGGTTAGCCACTTTACTACTCAGTTCGACAGACCCCCTGCTATGACATTCTCACTTTTTGGCGACAAATTTACCCGCCATTCAGGCATCACCCGCCTGATGGAGGACCTCAACGACGGTTTACGCACCCCAGGCGCCATCATGCTCGGCGGTGGTAATCCGGCGCAAATTCCAGAGATGCAAAATTACTTCCAGTCTCTGCTGACAGATATGCTGGCAAACGGCAAAGCCACTGATGCGCTTTGCAATTATGACGGTCCGCAAGGGAAAACCGAGCTACTGTCTGAACTGGCGAAACTGCTACGTGAGAAGCAGGGTTGGGATATCGAGCCACAAAATATTGCACTGACAAATGGCAGTCAGAGCGCGTTTTTCTACTTATTCAATTTGTTCGCCGGACGCCGCGCTGACGGAACAACGCAAAAAGTGTTATTCCCGTTAGCCCCGGAATACATTGGCTATGCCGATTCCGGGCTGGAAGATGATCTCTTCGTCTCAGCACGTCCGAACATTGAGCTGCTACCGGAAGGCCAGTTTAAGTATCACGTTGATTTTGAACACCTGCACATCGGTGAAGAAACGGGCATGATCTGCGTATCGCGCCCCACTAACCCGACAGGCAACGTGATCACCGACGACGAGCTGATGAAGCTGGACCGGCTGGCCAACCAGCATGGGATCCCACTGGTGATTGATAACGCCTATGGCGTACCATTCCCTGGCATTATCTTTAGCGAAGCACGCCCACTGTGGAACCCCAACATTGTGTTGTGCATGAGCCTTTCCAAGCTGGGTCTGCCAGGCTCCCGCTGCGGTATCATTATCGCGAATGAAAAAATCATCACTGCGATTACCAATATGAACGGCATCATCAGCCTTGCACCTGGCGGGATGGGACCGGCGATGATGTGCGAGATGATTAAACGTAACGATCTGCTGCGCCTGTCCGAAACGGTTATCAAGCCGTTTTACTATCAGCGCGTTCAGGAGACGATTGCGATTATTCGCCGCTACTTGTCTGAAGATCGCTGCCTTATCCATAAACCTGAAGGCGCGATTTTCCTGTGGCTATGGTTCAAAGATTTACCGATCACCACCGAACTGTTGTATCAGCGTCTGAAAGCGCGCGGCGTACTGATGGTTCCTGGTGACTACTTCTTCCCGGGGCTGGATAAACCCTGGCCGCATACCCATCAGTGCATGCGGATGAACTACGTGCCAGAGCCGGAGAAAATCGAAGCTGGCGTGAAGATTCTGGCTGAAGAGATCGAACGCGCCTGGCTGGAAGGCTAACGCAAACCCGACCCAAGTGCGGGTCGGGCTCACTTCACAGCGGCTGTGAACGCAGGCGCTGGCGCTGAATACTGACGACATCAATACACTGCAACGCGCTGGTCGGGCAGGCTTCGACACACGCTGGTCCCGCCTCGCGATGCCAGCACAAATCGCATTTTATCGCCTGCACCCGCGACGAACGGGCAACGACATTCATTGCCCCAAACGGGCAGGCCAGCATACAGCTTTTACAACCAATACAACGTGCCTGTTCAACGAAGATATGCCCATGTTCACGACGAATGGCGTGAGTTGGACAAACATTCGCACAGGGAGCGTCTTCGCATTGATGGCAGGCGACCGCCGTGGTAAAGGCGTCGTCTTTGATGACCCGAATCCGCGGTATAAACGCAGAAGAAGAGACCGAAGCACAGTCCTGATTTTGCTGATGCGCGACGACGCAGGCAACTTCGCAGGTACGACACCCAATACATTTTGCCGCATCCGCCATAATAAACGCGTTCATTGCCCCCTCCCTCTGCGTGAAAACCACAGAGTGCCAGAGAGACCGCCCCTGACGCTTTGATCGGACAGGGGAAACGGTTAAATATTGTCAGGTGCCTGAACGACTTTGGGGGATTGCCTGCACTTTTGTAGGCCGGGTAAGCATAGCGCCACCCGGCGATCCTCATTTACGCCGAATTAATATGCTCTTTGCAGTAGCGCCTTTTCCACGCCGCAGGCGTCAGGCTGGTATGCTTACGAAAGATTTTACGAAAGTAACCCACATCATTAAATCCACATTTAATCGCCACTTCGGTAAGCGACAGCGAGTCACTGATCAACAGCTTTTCTGCCGCCCTTACCCGCTGACGATGCAATGCTTCAGTTAGCGTCAGCCGGAAAGCGCTACGGAATACACGCCCCAGATAATCCGCATTGCAATGCAGCTCTTTCGCCAGAGTTGAAGCACTAATCGGCAGATGGAACTGGGTGTGGATTATTTGTTGCGCTTTCCATGCCAGCGCATTACCGGGGCTATCTGCGGGTTGCTCGCTAGCCGCCGCGGAGATTTGCTGCAAAATCAGCAGTAGGATCAGTTCCAGCGCAACGCTGCGATGAATATTTTCCTGCTCGCGTAAGAACTGGCGAAACAGCGAAATAATATATTGTGGCTCGCTAACCCGGGCATGCTGAGGAATCGCAAGCAACGGTTCTGTAAGTGAAGCATCGTTTTCTGCTGTCACCTCAAAGTGTAGCCAGTAAAATTTCAAATCAGCCGGAAACTGTCCCACACCAATATGCGAACGCTGCGGCCATAACAGCAAACTTTCTCCAGCATTCACGCAAAAAACGGTCTGACCTTCGCAAATCGTTAATGTCCCTTTTTCGACAAAGATGATTTCCCAGGATTGCAATTGCCGCGCCGGATGGCTTCCCACACCTCGGGAAATAAATAGCCCACCATTTTGCACTTTAATCGGAAGAGACATGGACAATTCGAGCATATATATTCAAATTCCCGCTTTTTGCATTATTTAAACTGCTCTTTATTATTGATTATTCACGATAAACTTGCTTTTCGCTGGATCGAAATCACATTTTTATAATGAAGTCGGAATTGTCATCTTTTTATACTTTTCTCTTCCCTTGTTGACCCAAACATTTCGTGCAGAATAAATAACGTACTTTGCAAATTACAAACAAATAACCCGCAACGTAGCGGGATACTTTCTGAACATCCTCTCCGGGAGTTATTTATGACTTCGGCTCCGATTACGACATCTGATTTGGCACAGCGTGCCCAGGACGACAAATTATCCCTGCGTGAAAAAATAGGTTATGGGGGTGATGCTGCCAACTTACTGATTTAGTGTATGATGGTGTTTTTGAGGTGCTCCAGTGGCTTCTGTTTCTATCAGCTGTCCCTCCTGTTCAGCTACTGACGGGGTGGTGCGTAACGGCAAAAGCAC